>DATHJP010000312.1:0-17243 GCA_035489695.1 Terriglobales bacterium | reverse complement strand
TCTGGTTTCGACTATGCTCTGGGTTCGACGCTTCTCACCGACTTCCGATTCGGTTACGTCCGATACCACGTGAACGTGAGTCCGAACGGGCTGGGTACAAATCCGGCTACGGCCGTTGGCATTCCGGGGCTGAATCTGAATCCTTTATCGTCGGACCAGCCTGCATATTTTGTGGGATCGTCAGGTGGCGATGGACAGGATACAGGAGCGATCAGTTCAAGCGGGGGCATCAGCAACTTCGGAAATGGTCTGGGCGTGAACCGTTGCAATTGCCCGCTCATCGAGCAAGAGGACCAGTTCCAGTTCGTAAACAACTGGACGAAGATCGTGGGCAACCACCAGGCCAAGTTCGGTGCGGACATTCGCTTCGCGCGCAACCTGCGTGTGCCGAGCGATAAGCACCGGGCCGGCGAGTTGTCGTTCGCCAAGTCACGCACCGCCGATGCGGTGGCTGGAGGTGGCGTAGGCATGGCCACGTTCCTGCTCGGAGACGTCACCACTTTTAACCGTTACGTCAGCACCTCTACCAATGCAGCCGAGCGCCAGAAGCGGTTCTATTTTTACGGGCAGGACACTTGGCGTGCCACTTCAAAGTTGACCATCGCCTACGGTTTGCGTTGGGACATCGTTAACCCAGAGTACGTGAATGGCAAGGAGAACGGCGGTTTCCTGGATCTGAACACCGGCAACCTTCGGGTTGCAGGCGTCGGCGGTATCGGCACGAACTTCAACGTCGAAAGGAACTGGAACAATTTCGCGCCACGCCTCGGAATCGCCTACCAGGTGACTCCTAAGACCGTCCTGCGATTGGGCTATGGACGAAGCTATGACATCGGTGTTTTCGGTTCCATCTACGGCCACGCTGTGACCCAGAACCTACCGGTGTTGGCCAGCCAGAGCCTGAATTCACCTACCAGTTTCGCTGACGTGTTCACGCTCACAAACGGGCCACCCGCAGCAGTTTTCCCGGCGGTACCGAGTGATGGACTTCTGCCCGAACCGGTCGGAGTTTCCTCACATGCTCGTCCCAATCGAATGAGACTGGCACGAGCCGACGCCTACAACCTCACGCTTCAACACCAGGTCACCAGGACAGTGTCGGCCGAGGTTGCTTATGTAGGCAACCAAGGGCACGGCTTCTACCAGAACAATCCGGATATGAACATTAATCAGGCGTCACTAGTCGGCTTCCCGACGCTCACTACCGACCAACGCAGGCCATTCTTCAGCAGATATGGCTGGACGCAGGAGATTATTTTCCTCGGCAACAATGCGGCCAACTACTACAACTCGCTGCAGACCAAGATTGATAAACGCTTCAGCGACGGTTTGCAGTTCGTCGCCCATTACACGTGGTCCAAGAGTTTGGATCACGACCGCGACTATTTCGCCATCGATCCTCAGGTGAACTACGGTCGTGACGACTTCAACCGCACGCATGTTTTCTCTTTCAGCACCGTTTATGAGTTGCCATTTGGTAAAGGCAGACGTTTTATGGGTAATTCGAGCCGTGTCGTGGACCTCCTAATTGGCGGATTCCAGCTCAATACCACAACCAATTGGAGTAGCGGTCTACCCTGGAGCCCGACCTATGGGGAGTGCAGCGCCGATGAGGATACCGGACCTTGCCGTCCGATTGTCGTCGGCAGCTTGTCCACGTCGGTTGGGCACTTCGATCCTGTGAATGGGTCGGTGCCGTTCTATTCTCCAGTGGCGCCCTTGGCGACTAACGGAGCGACGAACGGTCCGTTCCAGCGTCCTCAGGTTGCGCATTTTGGCAGCCAACGCAACCCGTTCACAGGACCTCGTTTCTTCAATTCAAACTTCTCCTTGTTCAAGAATTTCGCGATTACCGAGCGATTCAACGGGCAGTTCCGTTTTGAGGCGTTCAACGTCTTCAATAACGTCAACCTCAATAATCCAAACAATTGCGTGGATTGCGGCGGAGGACTTATCACAAGCCTCGCACCTAATGCGACGATGCGCCAGTTGAACTTTGGAGTGAAGTTCACGTTCTGAAAAAGTTCGGTAAAGATAGTTTTGGAGGGAGTCAACGACTCCCTCCTTTTTTTTAGGTTTCGACTTCTGTTCTGCGTGCACGTTTTAGCGGACTAGAATGACTGCAAGCCGATGCTTGAGGTCAGGCTGATGGAGAAGTTTTACAAAGCCTTCGTCCTGGTCATTCTTGCGAGCGTGCGTCTGGCAGGTTTGGCGGGACCGACGAACCCAGGGCCCGACTCGCACGTCGTTAAAGCCGATGCAACCGGCTACGTAGGCAACGAAGCCTGCGCTCGGTGTCATTCTTCCATCTACCGCTCGTACACTTCGACCGCGATGGGCGGTGCGAGCGGGCCCGCAAAGGAAAACTTTATCCCTGCCGATTTTCTCCACGCAAAATCGGGGGTTCACTATCGCATCTACTCGGAAGGCAATCGGATCTGGTTGAGTTTTGAACGTCCCGACGACCCAGCCGTACGCGGCAAGCGGGAGTTGCTCTATTTCATCGGTTCCGGACGGCGGGGGCTGACATATCTTTTCGCCACCGACGGCTTCGTTTTTGAGTCGCCAATCAACTGGTACGCCAAGGCTGGCATGTGGGACATGACGCCGGCGTACCAGAATGCGCGCGAAGTTCCCTTGAACCTTCCCACCTACACAAGTTGCTTGCGATGCCATGTCAGCGGCATGCAACGACCGCTCAAAGGCACCGACAACTACTATCGTATGCCGGTTTTTGCGTTTTCAGGCATCACCTGCGAGGCGTGCCACGGGCCGGGAGGCACCCACGTCAAAGGGGGTGGGATTGTTAACCCTGCGAAGCTATCACCAGATCGTCGCGACGCCATATGTATGGAATGTCATTTGGAGGGAAAGGTTGGAATCGAGCGCCGGGGACGCCATGCTTACGAATTTCGCCCGGGGGACGCTCTCTCGGACTACATCCGACACTACCTTCTGGTCGGCGGCCCCACCAACCAATTGGGAGCAGTGAGCGAAGTAGAAGCTTTAACTCAAAGCATGTGTAAGAAGAAGACTGGCGATGCGATGTCGTGCAGCAGCTGTCACGACCCCCATTACTCGCCCTCCGCTCAGCAGCGCGTGTCCTATTACCGGGAAAAATGTCTGGCCTGCCATGGAGGGAAACTAGGATCTGAGCATCATGCTGAGCAGCCGGACTGCACAACGTGCCACATGCCCTCCATACTCAGCAAGGACGTCGCGCACACGCAAGTGACGGATCATCGGATTCCTCGCCGCCCGCCGCTTTCACCGCCGCAGGGAACGGCACGTTCATTGACTTCTCCGCTGCGACTTGTCCCATTCCCCCCCTCAGAAGAGGCGGAACATGATGTGCGCGACCTGGCGCTGGCCTGGGAAACGTTGGCCGAGACGGGCATGGATACTGCAGATGAGGAGGCAAGGCGACTGCTTCGTTCTGCGATAGCAGATTCGCCAGACGATCCCGTAATTCTCTCGGCATTCGGATATCTCGAACAAAGACGTGGAGCCATGGACCACGCACGTGAACTATACGAGAAAGCGCTCGCTCTTGATCCGACTCTGATCGATGCGGCCACGAATTTGGGAGTGATTGAAGCCAAGAATGGACACTGGGCCGCCGCGGTCAGGTTCTGGAAGGATGCATTTCAGCGTGCCCCTGGAAGAAGCGGAATCGGAATGAACATTGTTCGCGCCTTCTGTGGCGTACGCGAGTTCGATGAGGCCCGATCATACACGTTGCGGATTCTTGAATTTAACCCCGATATGGGCGACGCGAAGGAGTTACTGCGTTATTTGAATCGCACTCCTGCCAGCTGTGGCCCCTGACGCACTCTGGATTCGGCAATTTCAATCGAAGTAGAAGTCTGAGGTGTCCGTTGGCTCGAGACTTTTGTGTTCTAATCTCTACAAGCCCCCGGACATCCGCATGAAACGGTCAGCATTTCTTTTTCTCACCTATTGCACTTTCGCCTGGTCTCAGAGCCAACCGCTTCCGTCGACGCCAGAAGCGGGGGTGACTCGTCAGTCTGCGTCCGCGCCTGAATTTTCCGAAGCGCGTCGGTTGCTGGAACAAGGCAAGTACGATGAGGCTGTGTCACGCCTGAAGGAACTGGAATCCAGGAGCCCGCGCCTCAAGCGGCTGTCTCACGAGATCGGCGCTGCCTACTACAAGAAGGGCGAGTACCTGAAGGCTACCGAATATCTCAAGCAGGCTTTGCAGGAGGACTCGAGCGACAGGGAAGCGGTGCAATTGCTGGGTCTGTCCTATTACCTTGCGGGCAAGCCCGCAGAAGCTATCCCGCAGCTGGAGAAGGTCCAGGCATGGTATCCGCGGGCCAACGTCGATGCAGCCTACATACTGGGCCTATGTTACCTGCAGACCAAAGATTATCCGCAGGCGCGTAAAGCCTTCGCCAAAATGTTTGATGTGCCTGCTGATAGCGCTGCGAGCTACCTTTTTGCTGCCCGTATGCTGCAGCGGCAAGAATTAGACCCCGTGACCGAAGAATACGCTCAGAAAGCCGTTGCCCTCGACCCCAAACTTCCTCGCGCCCATTTTCTGCTGGGTGAGCTGTATTTGTTTAAGTCACGAGTTCCTGAAGCGATCACCGAGTTCCAGAAGGAGTTGGCGATTAATCCGACGGATGCCTCAACCTATTACAAATTGGCCGATGCGTATTCGCGGGTTCAGAAGTTTGAAGATGCGGAACGGCTTTTGCAGCGCTCCATTTGGCTGGACGACACCTCGACGGGTCCGTACATCCTGATGGGAAAAGTTCTGGCCAAGAAGGGAGAGACCGAACTTGCAGTTCGCGCCCTGCAGCACGCGTTATCCATGGATCCGAATAATTCCATCACACACCATCTGCTCGGCCAAGCCTACCGTGATTTGGGAAAGAATGAAGATGCGGAACGCGAATTGAAGATTGCTGAGGAGCTGCAATCAATCTCGGGAGCGAAACCTTAATACTTGGCTTTCATTATTTTTGGCTAAGTAGCGGCTGCGTCTCGCCGGCTATTGACCAAATCCTGCCCGAAAGCCGGCGGGACGCCGGCGCTACACTAGCCTGTTCCTTGTCGAGACGTTCGACCTGTTCCCTGGGCAAGTCATGCAGGAATTCCAGAAATGCCGCGTTCGTCCAGCCAAAGCCCACCACGTTAGCCTTATAGCCGGCCCCAACATGAGTTTCTGAAGAGCGCGTGACTACGTTGTACTTTTCGCGGATGGTGCCGTCGCGGCGGAAGTTCTCCGCGATCATGGAAACAAACTTATATGAAATCCGGTCGGCATCCGCGTTATAGCCGTAACGTCGCAATCCCTTGACGGCAAGTAACTGCGTCGGAGCCCAGCCGTACGGGTAATCCCACTGTCCTTCACTTTCGTGACGGCTCATGGCCAGACCGCCAGGCTGTTCGAAGATGGACAGGTTTTGGACTACTGCTTTGGCCTGTTCAGGCGTAGCCAGACCTGCCCATAAAGGATAGAAAGTCGTTATGAATTCGTAAGATGAGCGACTCTGGTTTTCGAAGTTGTAGTCGAAAAACAGACCGCGCTGGCTATCCCATAAATATTGATGGATTCGTTGCTTGCGATCCTCGGCGCGCTTTCGCCATTTGTCCGAATCGGCCTTCTTACCCAAGAGCTGGCTCATCTGTTCAAGATCTTTTTCTGTTTTGTAGAGCAGGCTGTTCAGGCAAATTGGTGCGTAATGATGGGTGTCGGCGCTAAAAGGTCCGAAGCGAAAAGAAACGTCAAAGCCGGACTCGCGCATACTGCGGTCGCCTTTATAAAAGTCCCGACTCAAAGCGAGGGATTTCAACGGGTCACATTTCGAACCGGCTTGAGTGTTTTCGCAAAGCTGGAGCGCAAATGTGAAACCAATCGTGTCCGAGTTCGGTTGTTTGAGTTCGACCATGTGACTAGCGGCAGCATCTGGATGAGCCAGGTAATAAGCAACCACGCGATGGTAGTAGCCGGCCTCGTCTTGCAAACCTTCCGGGGGCGGTCCCTCGCCGAAGTCGTAGTACCGCGACAAGCCCGTGGAACCTGCCAGATGCGGGTCGCGGTTCCAGGTTTCATAATCCCGGCTGGCATAGCCATAAGCTTTTTCCAGCCACGCACGATCTTCGTGACCGGCAGCTTTCTGGGCTTGGTATACGTCCATGATCATGGTAGTGAGAAACGGAGGCTGCGAGCGGGTCAGATAGTAAGTGCGGTTGGCGTTGAGGACCGTGCCGTAATGCGCGATCTCAAAGAAGAAATTTTCTACCATCCCACGAGCCAGGTCGATCCTGCCGTCGCGTAACAGACCGACGATAATGAAATAACTATCCCAGCCGTACATTTCATTGAATCTGCCGCCAGGAACCACATAACTATTTTCGAGATAAAGCAGTCCATGCGGCTGGATGTTGCTGACATCGATCTCTCCTGGACGGCGAATCGCAATCGGTAAATGTTTAACGTCAACTTTGCAGTCAGTCTGCAGCTTTTGCACGGCTGGAGGAACTGCGAGCTCAGCTGGCAAATAGAGCACGGAAGGCGCGGCCAACTTGGGATCTGCCACCGAGTCACACCGCGCCATGGAACGCGTGAGGACGTCCCACCCGGTGGAAATGTAACTTCGGAGGGGTGCCAGTCCGGAGCCGACGGTAGCGTTGCTACTTTGTTGCGTCGGCTGTGCCCAGACAGCGGAGACCAACAAACAGATAGAGACAGCGGTCAGCAAATAAGTTCGGCGCTGCCGGTGAAGAGAAAATACAGAACTAATGCGATCAGACATAGCGGGAAAATCATACACCGGAGCGGCGAACCTTCCGTCTGTCGGAGAAACGTTATTCGCCTATCCAGGTTCCGAACGGCTTCAGCGATTCCACGTGGTCGAAAACGATCTTCATCGCCGCGGTAATCGGAATAGCAAGCAAAAGGCCCATCGCTCCCCACAGCCAACCCCAGACTAGCAATGACATAGTGACGGCCAAGGGGTTGAGCTGCAAACGATTGCCCAAGAATTTTGGGTAAAGGACGTTTAAAGCGATCATGTGCAGACCCAGCACTGTCGCCACGATCGCGATCAAGCCTTCGGAGCTGGTATGTCCGATTCCCATGAAAACCGGAGGCGCCATTGCGAGCAACACTCCCATGTAAGGAACCAGGCTCAGGAATCCGCTCATAAAGCCGATGAAGTAAAAGAAAGGCACATGCAGGATTCCAAAGACAATGGTGCTGACCACTCCCATGAAAATGCCAATGATCAGATTTCCGACCATGAATCTGCGAATCATGGCTGAAATCAACCCAAGGGTTTTGTACGCGACGTTACGGTTTTCCAAGGGAAACAACATCACCGTAGCAGAGCGCACATGGTGCACCCAAGTCAGCATGAAGAAAACAAGGAAAGGAACAAAAGAAGCCGCCAACACCGCCTGGCTGACGGAACCGAAGCCGCGGGTAAGTGTTTCAGTCCAGTTGGAAGTGGCGTGAACGTTGACCACTCCCTTGTCTTGCTCAGGATTCAAAACCTGGAGAGTTTCCGCTTTCTTACGAAATTGCATAACGTGTTGGCGGATCGTGCTCGTGTACTTCGGCAAATCCTCCAGGAAATTGTTTGCCTGGTTATACGAGAACGAGACGATGCCGGCCACAATGACGAGCAACAGAAGAACAGCCACAGCCGCAGCCACGCCTCGAGGCAGACGAATCCGCATCAACAACTCGACCACGGGTGCGAGGATGAAAGCCAGCAGCACTGACACCAGCATTACAGCCAGGACAAGTTCGGCCCAGTACAACAGCCACAGAATGGCGCCGATTCCGATAACGGTAAGCGCCCAATGAGCCCGCCGGGACTGTCGCAGTCGCGTCGCTGCGGCTGCACGGTCCTTGCTGGGCGATGGTGTGTCGTCGCTCGCCATCACGGTATCGTAATCCAGTTCGTGTATTTCGCATGGGACATATAATTGCCCGGTGCCTTCTCTCCCAACTGGGGCCGAGCCAAAGCCACATTCCCCTCGAATCCTGGGTCTGGATGTAGGGTCGAAGACCATTGGGCTGGCGGTTTCCGATCCTCTCGGAATTACAGCCCAGGGACTGGAAACCATTCGCCGGCAAAATAAGCGTCTTGATTTCGAGCAATTGGAACGTGTGATGCGCGAGTATCAAGTCACCGAGATCGTGGTGGGCCTACCTCTGAGGATGAGCGGGGCCGAAGGTATACAGGCCGAGAAGATGCAAGGCTTCGCGGAGCAATTGCGGCAGCGTTTTCAAGTGCCTGTACATCTGTGGGACGAACGCCTGAGTTCGGCTCAAGCCAATCGTGTGCTCAGAGATTCAGAAATGTCTATCAAGCGAAGAGGAGAAGTGGTCGACCGCTTGGCTGCGGTTCTCATTTTGCAGTCATGGATGGACCATCGCGAAATGCGGCACCAAGAGGATTAGTCTCTGCCGCCCAAATTCACGCATCAGAACGTGACTTCCGGCCAAGAACCAGTGGGTAATGCTCACTCGACATGCTTCATCTAAACTACTTAGGTTGCGCACCTTTTTTACAATTGTATTGTTGACCGCTGTTGCCATTGGGGCATGGCTGGCTTGGGCGCTGTGGCTGCCGGTCAGACCTCAGAGCCAGAAGTTTGTGCTGCTGCGCCCGGGATTTTCGACCTGGCGAATTGCCAGTGAATTGAAGACCGCAAATGTGATCCGCAGCGCAAACGCGTTTGTTCTTTGGCATTACTTTCACCGTAAACACTCTCTGAAGGCCGGCGAGTATCTATTCGATCGTTCCGCGACCGCGATAAATGTTCATGATCGGGTGGCCCGCGGCGACATTTACGTGCACACACTGGTCATTCCAGAGGGATATACCATCTTTGATATCGCGCAGGCGGTGCAAGATGCCGGCTTGGGATCGAAACAGGAATTCCTTCAACTCGCTAACGCTGATACTTCGCTGATTTCCGATTTGGCTCCAAAAGCCAAGTCTCTCGAAGGATATTTGTTTCCGGCCACGTATGAATTCACGCGCACCGAGAGCATGCACGACATGTTGGCCGCGATGGTGAAACAATTTCGCGAAGTCGCAGCGTCCATCGGCTTGAACGCCAATGTACAAGAGACGGTAATCATGGCGTCAATCGTCGAGAAAGAAACAGCGGTATCCGAAGAACGCCCCCTGGTGGCCAGCGTTTATTACAATCGCCTGGAGCGAAACATCGCGCTGCAGGCCGACCCTAGCGTCATTTATGCGGAATTGCTGGCCGGAACTTATGGTGGAGCGCTGCATCACCAAGACCTGCAAGTTAAATCCGCTTATAACACCTACCGCTATCCGGGACTCCCACCTGGGCCGATCGGAAATCCGGGGAAGGCATCGCTGCAAGCAGCGATGCATCCCGCCGCAACCGACTATTACTACTTCGTGAGCGATGGCAATGGACATCATCGCTTTGCTAATAGCCTGGAAGAGCACAATCGGAACGTTTCTAAGTTGCGGCAAGTGAGTAGAAGATAAGCCCACGCCTGAGGATGGCGTCTTGAGCAAGCTGTATACTATTTTTTTAGGGCTGGCTCATACTTTTCGTGACCTTTCTCTCCCGTTTCCGCGTAATGGTTGTCGTGTTGGCCGTTCTCCCACTGAGCGGGTGCTTGTTCCGTTCGCGCAAAGTCGAGCGACAATACAGCACAGCCCCCCTGAAAACAGCGACGCAGGCCCAGCTTCTCGAGTACATCGATACGCAGGCGAGCAAGATTCATTCCTTGCAAGCCACGGTGGATATCGATACTTCGGTCGGCGGAGCCAAGAAGGGGACAGTCACGGACTATAAGCAGATCCGCGGATATGTGCTGATTCGCAAGCCAGCCATGCTGCGGATGATTGGTCTGATGCCGATTGTTCGTAATCGCGCCTTCGACATGGTGAGTGACGGGCACATCTTCAAACTTTGGATCCCGCCCAAGAACCGATTCATAATTGGTCGCAACGATATTGAGACCGCCAATCCAAAGCAGGCTCTGGAAAGCCTGCGCCCTCAGGTTATTTACGACGCTCTGCTGTTGCGGGAGGTCGATCCCAAGTCTGAGATTGCAGTCATGGAAAGCGGTTATGAAACTGTGA
Organism: Terriglobales bacterium; assembly: GCA_035489695.1. Lineage (GTDB taxonomy): Bacteria > Acidobacteriota > Terriglobia > Terriglobales > Acidobacteriaceae > 40CM-3-55-5. Next base: position 7,128 of record DATHJP010000312.1, on the reverse strand, counting down.
CCGACGCGAAAAAGCACAAGCTCCAACAACCCGACTATGAGATTGAAATTATTCGAAAAGGGAGAAACGGCTGGTTCCTTTCCCGCAAAATCATCTTTAGCCGGACCGATTTGCTGCCACACCGCCAACTGATATATGACGATAATGGGAATGTTGCTACAGATAGTCGCTATGAATCCTATAAAGATTACGCCGGAATAAATTTTCCGAACCAAATCCAAATCGATCGCCCGCAGGAGGAGTACAACATCACGCTTACCATCGTGAAGTTGCAGGTCAACGAACCTCTTACCGATGACAAGTTCGCTCTGGAACAACCTCCCGGAGCCGAAGTGGTGCACCTCGACCAGCCTCAGGCTCCTCCGACGAAGGGAGGAGACAGCCGGTAGCGAGTGTCCGGCATTCTGCCCTCATCATGATGAACCGAATGATTGTCGCGAATCTGGTGCACCGTCCCATACGGTCGCTGATCAGTATTGTTGCGATTGCGCTTGAGGTTACGCTGATCTTGCTCATCGTCGGACTTTCCATGGGCATCCTGAATGACGCGAAACAGCGGCAGGTCGGAATCGGCGCCGACGTAATGGTTCAGCCACCGGGTTCTTCCTACATGGCGGGAGTGACCGGGGCTCCGATTTCGATCAAGGTAGGAGATATTCTGGCGAAACTTCCTCACGTGGTGGCCGTCGCTCCGGTCATCTGGCAGCTTTCAACCGCGGGTGCTGTGGAAGTGATTTACGGTCTCGATCTGAAATCGTTTGAACGATTGTCCGGCCCGTTCCACTACCTGAGCGGTGGACCGTTTCGGGGTCCAAATGACGCGCTAGTGGATGATTTCTTCGCGCAGTCGCAGCATGTGAAAGTGGGCGATAACCTCGAAGTGCTAAATCATAATTTTCGAGTGGCGGGGATCGTGGAGCACGGCAAGGGAGCGCGCAAGTTTGTGCCCATGACGACAATGCAGGAGCTCATTGGAGCCCAGGGCAAGGCGTCTGTTTTCTATTTAAAGCTCGATGATCCCAACAATGCGGATGCAGTGGTGAAGGAAGTGAAGAGTGTCCCCGGCATGGAGCGTTATTCGGTTCGTTCGATGAAGGAGTATCTCTCCATGATGACGCCCAGCAATCTGCCTGGATTTTCCAGCTTCATCAACGTAGTGATTGGCGTGTCTGTGATTATCGGCTTCATCGTCATCTTCCAGGCCATGTACACCGCAGTGATGGAGCGCACGCGCGAGATTGGTATTTTGAAGTCGATGGGTGCGTCCAAGTTTTATATCGTGAACGTGATTCTGCGGGAGACGGCGCTGCTGGCAATCACGGGAATTGTGGTCGGAATTATTTTCAGCTTGGCCGCTCGAGGTGCGATCGTGAATCGGCTGCCCCTGCTGCGAGCGGTGGTCAGCGGCGAGTGGATCATCAATGCGACAATTATTGCGCTGGTGGGAGCGCTGATGGGTGCGCTGTATCCCGCCTATAAAGCAGCGCAGAAAGATCCGATCGAGGCACTGGCCTACGAGTAACAAAGAGATTTGCCTCTGGATGAGTTGTAACAATCGGTGAGACGTCGATGTTCCCGGCATCATCGTTGACAATCAACGCTATCCTACGGTATCTTTAGCCTTTAGCAGTCCTGCGGTTGCCCGCCTGATCCCTTGCGCTTTCGACGCGAGGGGGCACTCAGCGGTCTTCTTTGCTTTTTTAATTTTCTGGGAGACTCGTAATGTCAACCTATTTCCCCAAAGCGGGGGAAATTGCGCGCAAGTGGTACGTCGTGGATGCTTCGGGACAGACTTTGGGCCGATTGGCCTCGCAAGTCGCCCACATCCTGATGGGGAAGGAAAACCCCAGGTACACGCCGTTTCTCGATACCGGCGATCATGTGGTGATCATCAACGCCGATAAGGTGAAGGTCACGGGCATGAAAGCGGAACAGAAGTCGTATCAGCATTACACCGGATATCCCGGTGGGCTGCGTTCTGAGGATTTCCGTGAGCGTTTCGCACGTAAACCGGAGATGGTAGTAGAAGATGCGATCAAGCGCATGCTTCCCAAGAGCAAACTGGGACGGCAAATGATCAGCAAACTGAAAATCTATCGCGGCGACAAGCATCCGCACGAGGCTCAGAAGCCCGAGACACGGAAGCTGGCGGTGCGAGCGTAGCGTCCTGATGCAAGTCAGGATTGAAATAAGAATTTCTGGAAAGGTTTGAAGCACCGGGTTAGCTGAAGGCTGACTGCTGAGTGCTGAATGCTATCAATGGCAGAGCTTGTGCAATATTACGGTACGGGACGTCGCAAGTCGGCGATCGCGCGTGTCTATCTGCGTCCGGGCAGCGGGGAATTTAAGGTTAACGGGCGTCCATTTGAGGAATATTTTGTCACGCCAGCACAGCGTTCCGCGGCCAAACAGCCATTGCTGTCAACTGATACCGCTGCTGGGTTCAATGTTCTGGCCAGAGTTTCTGGCGGTGGAGTGAATGGTCAGGCTGACGCGGTGAAGTTGGGCATCGCTCGCGCGCTCATGCTATTCAATGCCGAGCTGCGCAAGAAACTCAAGGCCGAGGGATTGGTTAGCCGGGACTCGCGCTCCAAAGAACGCAAGAAGTATGGACAGAAGGGCGCGAGAAAGCGGTTCCAATACAGCAAGAGATAGAGTGTCTAGTGTCCGGTTTCTAGTTTCTAGAACCAGAAACCAGAAACTGGAAAACAAGCAACTGGAGTTAAATTCTTCCCGTACTGCTCGTGCGGGGACGGGAATGGCAATCTGGAGCAGCCGCAAGGCATGCGAAAGATGCAGACCAAATGAGGAGGTTGATTGGCTAACATCACCATGAAGGAGTTGCTCGAAGCGGGCGTCCACTTCGGGCATCAGACCAAGCGCTGGAATCCCAAGATGAAGGAATACATCTTCGGAGAGCGCAACGGGATTTACATCATTGACCTGCAGAAGACGCTGAAGATGTTCAAAGAGGCGTCGAAATTCATCCAGGAACTGGCATCCGAAGGCAAGATTGTGTTGTTCGTGGGCACCAAGCGCCAAGCCCAGGACGCAATCGCCGAAGAAGCACAGCGCTGTGGTGGTTTTTATGTGAATCAGCGCTGGCTGGGCGGATTGCTCACCAATTGGGTGACCGTTCAAAAGTCCGTGAAGCGGCTTAAGGAACTCGACGAGATGGCCACGGATGGCCGTTACGAGTTGCTGCCCAAAAAAGAAGTAATCAAACTGGAGCGCGAGCGCAAGCACTTGCAGGCCAACTTGGCCGGCATCAAGGATATGAATCGCTTGCCCGACACGGTTTTTGTGATCGACTCCAACAAGGAGCAGATCGCGGTGCGCGAGGCGCGCAAACTGGGAATCCCCGTGGTGGCTGTGGTGGATACAAATTGCGATCCCAGCGAAGTGGACTATGTGATTCCGGGCAATGACGACGCTTTACGTGCGATCCGGCTGTTTGCATCCAAGATTGCGGATTCGGTAGTGGAAGGCGCTCAGGCCATGAACGACAAACAGACAGCGGAACTGGCCGCGGGCGTAGCACGGCAAGCGGAACTGGCCGCGAACGAGGCTCCGGCTGAGGGATCACCAGAGATCGCTGAAGGAGACTCCGCAACGGAGGACATTAGTATGGAGGACGTGCTTGGCGCCGGAACACGCCGGAAGGCTGCTGCGGCCAAAGAAGAAGCGGGCGAGGATGTCCCGCAGGTTGAAACCCAGGCATACTAAGTTCGAACAACTGGAACCGGGCTTTAAGCCCTTGAAGGGAAGAAAGACCCGCGCGGGTCGTCTGGCGCGGGTCAAAGTTTGTAAGGAAGGTTTTTGAGAGGAAGATTTTTAGCAATGGGCACATCTACAGTGAATATTTCCGCAAACCAAGTGAAAGAGCTCCGGGAAAAAACCGGAGCGCCAATGATGGACTGCAAACAGGCGCTGACTGAAGCCAAAGGCGATCTGGAACAGGCAGTGATCCTGCTCCGCAAGCGTGGCGTGTCGGTCGCGGCTAAGAAGGCAACCCGTGTGACTAGCGAAGGATCGGTCGCCAGCTATATTCATGCTGGCGGAAAAATCGGAGTGTTGCTCGAAGTCAACTGCGAGAGTGACTTTGTGGCGCGCACCGAAGACTTCAAGGAAATGGTGCACGACATCGCCATGCACATTGCGGCCAGCGATCCGAAGTTTGTCCGCAAAGAGGACGTCACGCCAGAAGCCTTCGAGCGAGAAAAAGATATCTACCGCGCTCAGGCGGCTGCCACCGGCAAGCCTCCGCAGGTAGTCGAAAAGATCGTGGAAGGCAAGATGAGTAAGTTCTATGAAGAAGTGTGCCTCTACGAGCAGCCTTTTATCAAGGACCAGACCATCAGCATCGGGCAGCTCATTGCAACCAAGATCGGCAAGCTAGGTGAGAACATCGCGGTAAGTCGTTTCGCGCGCTTCAAGGTCGGTGATGCAGGCGCCACAATCGCCTTCAGCAGCAACAAAGGCGATGAGCCCGGAGAATCCGCGCCAGTCGGCAAGTAAGATAGAACTTGGAGATCTGATGTCCGCACCCGTATTCAAGCGCATCCTGCTCAAGCTCTCCGGTGAAGCTCTGGCAGCGAACCAGGGTTTCGGCGTGGATCCGCTGCGGATTCACGAAATCGCCGCGGAACTTGCGGATGTCCATTCGTTGGGAGTGCAGATCGCGATTGTGGTCGGAGGTGGGAACTTCTTTCGCGGAGTCACCGAGCAGGCCCGGGAGATGGACCGTGTTTCAGCGGATCATATGGGCATGTTGGCCACGGTCATCAACGCTCTGGCCTTGCAGGATGCGCTGGAAAAGCAGGGCGTCTACACGCGTGTGCAGTCAGCCATCGAGATGAATCAGGTGGCTGAGCCCTTTATCAGGCGTCGCGCAATAAGACACCTGGAAAAGGACCGGATAGTGATATTCGCCGGCGGTACCGGGAATCCGTATTTTTCGACGGACACCGCAGCATCGCTGCGGGCGATGGAGATCAAAGCCGACGCAATTCTGAAAGCCACGAAAGTGGACGGCATTTACGACGCTGATCCCATGCTGGTGAAAGACGCGAAGAAGTTTGACGTGATCAGCTACATGGACGTGCTGAGACAGGGCCTGAAAGTGATGGACTCCACCGCCATCTCGCTGTGTAAAGACAATAACCTGCCGATTATTATTTTCAATCTGAACCAGCGCGGGAACATCCGCAAGGTGGTCATTGGAGAGAAAATCGGATCGTTGGTGAGTGCTTGAACTCCCGCGCCGAGTTTATAATTCAGAGTTCTGATTCCTTCATTTTGCGGAGCTGACTATGGCTCAAGCCACAATGGCCGCAATTCCTGGGCTTCGAGAAATCTATTCCCAACTTAAGTCGCGCATGGACAAGGCGGTCGAGGATTTCCGCAAGGCGATGGCCGCCACCCGGACGGGGCGCGCGTCAGTACACATGCTGGATTCTGTCACCGTCGATTATTACGGATCGCAGATGCCGCTCAATCAGATCGCCCAGGTGCACGCGCCGGAGGCACAGCTCATCACAGTGCAGCCCTTTGATCCCACTTCGCTCGGGGCTATTGAAAAAGCGATCCGCACCGGCGACCTTGGGTTAAATCCCATGAACGATGGCAAGATCATCCGTGTCCCGGTACCGGCGCTCACCGAAGAGCGCCGCAAAGACATGGTGAAACATCTACACAAGGTGCTGGAAGAGCACCGGACCGCTGTTCGCAACATCCGCCGCGACGGTAATGACGCCATCAAGAAGGCCATGAAAGACAAAAAGATCACGGAAGACGAAGAAAAGCGTGGGTTGGACGAAATCCAGCGACTCACCGATGACGAGATCAAAAAGATGGAAGAGTTGAGTAAAGGGAAAGAGAAAGAAGTGATGGAGATAAAGTAGTCAAGCGAGCGACTCCGACGTAAGCCGCGTATTAGAACGCGGCTTTATTTTTTGGATTGACCTTATAATTGCAGGAACCATGAATAAAGTTGTCCACGCTGCCTGTCCGCATGACTGCCCCGATGCATGTGGCGTGCTCATTACGGTCGAGGACGGTCGCGCGACTCGAATCCAGGGCGATCCTTCCCATCCCGTAACCCGCGGCTTTCTCTGCGCCAAAGTAGCCAAGTATCTTGATCGTGTGTATTCACCGGAACGAGTGTTGTATCCCATGCGGCGGGTGGCGCTGAAGGGAGCAATTGCTCAGGCGCAGAATGGCGATGGTCAGCGGACAGCTGACTTCGAACGCATTACATGGGAGCAGGCTCTCGAGGAAATTACTGACCGTTTCAAGGGCATTGCCGCCGAGTTTGGGAGCGAGGCAATTCTGCCTTACTCCTATGGTGGCACTTTGGGGGTGCTCAACGGCGCTTCCATGGATCGCCGTTTCTTTCATCGGTTAGGAGCTTCGCAACTGGCGCGTAACATCTGTTCGGCTGCTGGCGAAGCGGGACTCAAGTCGGTGATCGGAGTAAAACTCGGCACTGAGCCGGAACAATTTCGCCATTCACGTTACATCATTGCCTGGGCATCGAATATTCATGGCAATAATGTGCATCTGTGGCCCTTCATTCAGGAAGCCCGCCGCGCCGGTGCGAAGCTGGTAGTGATCGACCCTTACCGTACCCGGACAGCAGCTTGCGCGGATTGGTATCTGCCCATCAATCCCGGAACAGATGCAGCGCTCGCGTTGGGGATGATGCACGTCATCATCAATGAGAAGCTTCACGATGCCGCTTACGTTGAACAATACACGCTAGGCTTCGAAGAGCTCCGGCAAAAGGTGCAGGAGTATCCGCCAGCGCGTGTGGCGAAATTCACGGGGATCTCGGTATCCGACATCGTTAAACTGGCTCGCGAATACGCTACCGAACGGCCAGCGGTCATCCGGGTGAATTACGGAGTGCAGCGCTCGGAAAGTGGCGGCATGGCAACTAGGGCCATTGCCATGCTTCCTTGCATTACAGGTTCATGGAAAGAGGTTGGCGGGGGTTTGCAGCTCTCCACTAGTGGCGCCTATGGCCTAAGTCGCGATGCGCTGGAGCGTCCGGACTTGATGGTTCAATCGCTGGGTCGGCCGGCACGCACCGTGAACATGGTGGAATTGGGCACGGCGCTGAATACG
>DATHJP010000311.1:0-2002 GCA_035489695.1 Terriglobales bacterium | reverse complement strand
ACCTGACTTCCGGTGCTGGCTAGCCGCGCCGGCGACAAAGCCGATGCGCTGAAGATCCCGGGGCGGACTCGAAAATCCTGATCAGCCTGGTTCGTTTTACTTCCGATAATCAAGCTGGCCGCAGCATCAATCCCGCTATCGCCGCGCATGCTATGAGGAGCGGTTCAGGAACTTTCCAGCGGAAAAGGACTGCGAAAGTAACGATTGCAATCACGATTGTGGGCACGTCACGAACTGAACGCCGGGCCAGTACAACGACAGCTCCGGCGATAGCTCCAGTGGCGGCTGCGGTTACGCCTCGGACAAAAGCATTCAATTGCGGGTTCTTAGCCCAACGTTTGTAGGACGGCGCCAACAATACAACGATCAGATAGACGGGCAGGAATATTCCGAGCGCGGCCGCTGTCGCCCCCGCAAGCCCAGCCACGAGGTATCCGATAAACGCTACAGTTATCACGACAGGTCCGGGGGTGATCATCGCCACCGCGACGGCATCAAGGAACTGGCGGTCGGTAAGCCAGTGATGGCCTTGTACTACTCCGCCGTAGAGAAACGGCACCACAGCGAGGCCGCTTCCGAAAACGAACATCCCCGCTTTCGCAAAATAGAAGAACAGTCCCGACAGGCTGCCACCTGCGCCGGCCGTGCCCACCGTGAAGAAAAACAGAACGGTACTCCTGGCCGGTAATCGGATCGGAAAAGACTTGACCAGCAAGGCGACTACGCCCGCAAGCAGAAACAGCCAGATGATTTCCTGCGACGTCCATGCCGTGGAGATGGCCAGAACGGCAAAAATTCCCCACAGCAATTTGTCTTTCCCAAGTGTGAGTTTAGTGAGTTTGAATGCAGAACGAGTGATGATCCCGATTACCGCTGCGCCAATTCCATAGAACATGCCCTGCATCCAGGCCAAGCCACCAAAGCGGACGTAGGCTGCCGAAAGGGCCAGCACCATGAGGAATGAAGGCAGGACAAACGCTACTCCCACAGCCGTGGCGCCCAAGACGCCCGCTCGGACATAGCCGAGGTAAATGGCCAGTTGGGCCGCCAGCGGACCGGGCGCCAATTGGGCTAGAGCCAAGCCCTCAAGGTAATCTTCTTTGCTGACCCAGCCACGGGCGTCGACCAGATCCTGCTGCATGTGTCCGGCGAGCGCGATTGGGCCGCCGAAGCCAACTGTCCCGAGCCACAAGAAGTAGCCAACGAATCGGGTAAGGGAGACCTCCGTCAGCTCGCGTGGTGTCGGATCAGTTTCCACAATTCATTTTGCGGAATTGGTTTTATCCAGTGCTGCGTGCAGACCCTTCGCAAGTTTGAGCGCATCGTCATTGGCCCAGAAATGCATGAAGAACAATCGGGGCTCTTCCATCAGCATGTGGCTGTGCAAGGCCGTCACTTCAATCCCGTTCTCTTTGAGCGCTCGCAGCACGGGGTTCACTTCACTGCCAAGCAGGACGAAATCGCCGGTGATCGCGGCCTTGTTATTACCGGTCGGCTGGAAGTTCAGGGCGGTCGCAACACCCATCGAAGGCGGAATTGTCATATTTGAGTCTGTGATTGTTTCTGACCTTGGCACTGCGACCTGGAGGACTCCGCCGTTGACCTTTCCGGTGTGACCCAGAATTTGCTCCACTTGTTTCTGATCGAAACCGAGATTGGTTGTGGATTGCGTTGCGGGACTGGCATCCGGCGCGGGAGTCTTAGTTAACATCAGCGCCTCGTGAATCGCCTTGGCCATTTGTGCCGCATCACCATGGCTGGCAATATGCATGTACATCACGCGCGGCGACTCCCACATCAAATGGTTGTGAAGCGCGGTTTCCTCGATGCCGCCTTCCTGAAGTTTCTTCATTACAGGTTCGATCTCATCCTCGGTGAGGACCAGGTCACCCATCACCATGGCTGTTCCGCCATCTCGTTTGAATGCGGTCCACGAACCCAGTGCGAGCGGTGGCTTGATATCGACACCCTTGAGTGAGATATGCAGATCTTTTCTCGGCAT
>DATHJP010000310.1:0-5614 GCA_035489695.1 Terriglobales bacterium | reverse complement strand
CGGTCATGGAACCACAGTCTTGTAAGAACCTGTAACAAAACCCTCTCGCCGACTGAAGGGCCGCTAAACACTAGCGCGTCTTTGGGAAGGAATCCGTTCGCGGCCTGACGAAGGCATGCACAGAGAAGCGTCAGCGCAAGCTCTAATTCGTAGCTCAATCAAGGCGCAGCTATTGCTTCCGCGCGAATGGGACTGAATGGCACAGACGGTCTTAACATTAGGATGCAAGAACGTCGGCGCCGTGCCAACAATCCACAGTCAATAGTAAAACTTTAGCGCGAACTGGATGTTGCGCTCTCCTTGCGAGCGGTCCACCAGGCCAAGATTGAAGGTAAGGAAAGTGTTGGGCGAATTCAAAATGGGTGTGTTCGTAACGTTGAAAAACTCAGCCCGGAATTCCAATCTCTTGAATTCGCTCAGAAGAAATTCCTTGTGGATGCTTAGGTCACCCGTGGCCAGACCGGGGCCTCGGACTGTGCCCACGCCACAAGTTCCAAACGTCCCCGGAACAGGCGGTCCATAGGAAGAGGGATCGAACCACTGGAAGCCCATGAATTGCCCGCTTGACGGATCGAGAGCGGCTCTTCGCCCAAACACATGAGGAGGCGCAATGCAATTGGCGCGCGACCCACGGGAATTGGTGCCGGAAGCGTCGTCGGCAAAGATGGTGAGTGGAAATCCGCCGCGCAGCTGGACGATAGCGCCCAATTGCCAGTCCGCAATCACCGCATTGACGACCGGATGCAGATTCTTCCCCCATCTCTGTTTGCGGCCGATGGGCAGTTCATAAACTGCAGAACTTGCGAGGACATGCGTAACATCGTAGTAGCAGGGCCCCCACTCCGCGCGCTGATCGTAAAGATTCTGCCAGTACGCCGAGGCCGGCGCCGCCTGGCCCCAGGAACCGAAGTAGCCGCTGGAATCCGTCATGCACTTTGAGTAGGTGTAGGCGATTTGCCCCTGTAAGCCATTGCTGAAGCGTTTTTGCAGCGTTGCCTGGAGCGCGTCATAGCGCATGTTGCCGATGCTTGCGGTTCCCGAAATCTGTGATAGTTCCGACTGAAGCGTGGGGTTTCCGGAGAGGAAGGGGCTCGGAGTGATGGTGCCGTTCGGGTGCAGTTGTGACTGAAGGTAAGGCATAGCGACCATCAAGTGGGTGCCATGCTGGCCGACATAGGCGACCTGAAACGTCGTCGAATCGCTGAACTGATGTTCAACCGCGAGATTCCACTGCTGCGAAATGGCGGGCTGGATATTCGGATCCCACAAGCGAATCACGGCGTTTTGAAACGGATCGGTGGTCGGAGGCAATAATCCCTGCCCGGTGGTGGTGGCCGGGAGATTGCCGGTGCGATAATCCGTCTCAAACTCAGGACTGGTAAACGGGGGGTTCATGGGAAGCCTGAGATTGGTGCCTGTACCCTCCAGATACGAGGAGATCCCATAAGCTCCGCGCAGTACAGTTTTTCGGTTTAGGAAGGATGGACTCCAGGCCAAGCCGATCCGTGGCTGAAAGTCCAGGCCGCCGTTGTATGAATTGTAGAGCCCGCTGCAATTGCTGTAGATGCAGGGCTGACCGGCGAACTGGATTTGCCCACTAATGGGTGCAAAGTTAACCTGGCGGTTCTGCACCTCTACCCAAGGACTGTGATTTTCATAACGCAATCCCAGATTCAAAGTGAGAGTGTCGGTCGCACGCCAGTCGTCTTGGAAATAAACGCCGAATACATTGCCACGCTGGCCCCAAGTTCCGGTACTGCCGACTCCCCGGCCAAAGGAGTCAGGGAGTCCAAGAAAAAAATCAGCTTCTCCGGCGCCCGTACCACCGCCCGCCACCGCTAGCTGGTCGGGACCCGCTGTAAAGCGTCCGCTGAAGTTCATAAACCCGGTGCGGCCGTTAGTGCCTGCAAGATAGGTGGTGACGCGCTGCCGCCAATACTGAAATCCGGTGTGAAACACGTGGCGGCTGTGGGTGATGACGAAAGCGTCTTTGAACTGAAACACGGTGTCGGCGAAGAGCTCCGCCGTACCGATACTTCGCCTGCCGAAGGAACCTACGACACCGACGGGGTTGATCTCCAGCAGTCCCGGGCCATGGTCGTTTGCATTCGCGATGCCAAGCTTCTCACCCAGGTTCCCGAGGCCGTGGTCAAGTCCACCGTTGGTCACGCGAACGTAGTTCGCACCCACTCCTGCTTCGCTCAGTACGTTTGGACTGAAGTTGTGGGTCCAGTTGACAGTGCCGTTTTCCAGTCGGGCCTGGTTGAAGGTATCGAAAAGCAGAGTGAACGAGTTAATTTCGGGGTTGTCCTGAAAAGCTTCCGAGATCCGCCCGTACAAGCGATCTTTTTGCGTAGCTTTGTAGTCTATCCGTACGTCTCCCTGGTCGACATGATTGTGGCTGCGAGTGGTGTTGATGAAGTTGTTCACCCGGCCGCTGCTGGTAGGCAGAGGGTACAACCCAGAGGAGAACAGGTTCGCGGCGACCGGGTCCATCATGCTGGCCGGGATTTGATTGTTTGGAAACGGTGTCCGGTTGCCGTTGGCATCGAACTGGAATGGGTTATACAATTGGACGCCCTGGTCGGTCAGCAACTGCGAGAAATCACCCTGCCGTTCGGCTGGAGTGAAAAGCGAGAAGGGGTTGCTGGAAGCCGGGTGGTCGAAACGCTGTCCCTGATAATCGACGAAAAAGAACAACTTGTTCTTCATGATTGGTCCGCCAAAGGTGGCTCCAAACATGTTCCAGCGAAGTGCGGGCCGCGGTAATCCCTGAAAGTTGTTGGCCCAGTTGTTGGCATTCAGGGCATCGTTGCGGAAAAATTCAAACACGCTGCCGTGGTAGCCGTTGGTACCGGACTTGATCGAGGCACTGATGATGCCGCCCTGGAAACTTCCGAACTCGGCCGAAGGATTCTGGGTAATCAAGCTAAATTCCTGAATCGCGTCCACGCTTGGGGTAAAGCCAACCAGGTTGTCAGACACCTGGTTGTTATCCATTCCGTCGAGCAGAAAATTGTTGGCTTGCTCGCGATTACCATTAACGTACGGCCTGCCGGCAGTCGCCGGACCGTCACCGCTGTTCAGGGTTTGAGGGTTGGGATTCACCGTGCCTGGTGCCAGCAGGGTTAACTGAACGTAGTTGCGTGAGAGCAGCGGCAGATCAACATTAGTGCGGGCATCGATAACCGTGCTCAGTTGCGTCGTGTCGGTGTGCAGCAGCGGTACGGCTGAGATGACATCGATCGTCTCGGTCGCCAGTCCCAGGTTCAGTTGAAAATCGACGCGCGCGGTCTGGTTCAGCACTAGCGTAATCGGGCGATAAACAGCGCTCTGAAATCCCGGAGCAGTAACCTTCAACTGATAGGTGCCGATGGGCACGCGCGGCAGGTTAAAAACACCCACGCTATTGGTGAGTACGGTGTAGACGGTCCCTCGATCTGTATCTTTCGCGATGAGAGCCGCGCCGACAATACTGGCGCCGGTAGGATCAACGACGCTGCCGGTGATAGTGGCGGTTACTTCCTGACCCCAGGCCGGATGAAAAGCCACAAGGCAGAGTGAAAATAGAGCAAGGGCAAGGGGCTCCCGCGTCAATCGGAACGTCGGCATGGTGAATCCTGCAGACATTCGTTGCCTCACGCCCACTTTCTGTCGACGGCAGACTTCCGTCTTACCCTTCAACCGGGTCGAGCCGGTGCTACAGACATTCCTGGATTCGGCCTTTTATTTCGATCGCTGAAGGTCGGACAAACTGTTGGCGCGCCGTGATGACGAAGCTTTGGAGGTGCTCCTCGAAAAGAGCAGTGCGCCGGGTTGTTTACCTGAGAGTCCGGGGAGAAGTCCCATAATGTTAGGCCCGGCGTCTTCGCGAGTCAAGGAAGTAAACGTCAGCGAGGCTTAGCGGAAGTTCTTGACTAACATGATGCTGGATTGCAAATCACCTTTATCATCGTAAAGAAGCGATTTGCCGTCGGCTGATACGGCCAATCCCACACCTCCGGGGTGCTCCTCGGTGGAGACCGTAGTGGTCTTGCCCGTCGCAAAGTCAAAGAAATCTATGACTCCGATAGGGTCATGGTTTTTCGAGTCCTTCGCATCGCGAAAGTAGATACCGTTGCGGGCGAGTGCCCAGTTATACCAGTCACTGGTTCCGGCTTGATCCATGATGCGTCTTTCTTCTCCGCTCTGCAGCGACATTTTCCATATGCCCTTCAGGTTAAACTTCGAGTAGTAGAGGAAGAGTCCGTCGGCAGATTCCGCGCCAAAGACGCCGCCATTCTTGGTTATCTGGACTGGCGGTCCGCCCTTGAGCGCCACCTTCCACAACTGAAATGGCTCACCTCCCTGGTCGGAGTAGAAGTAGATCGACTTTCCATCGCGCGACCAACTGGGTCCTCCGTTATCTGCTCCGGGCAGGGTGGGCAGGAGCTGGGGCGGGCCGCCTCCTACCTCGAGAAGGTATATTTCGGTGCGCTCCCTGGGACGAAACTCGAAGGCAATATAGCGGCCGTCGGGCGACCAGCGTGCGGCTCCCGACGTACCACGCAAGGAAGTCAGCGGACCACAATTTGATCCGTCACTATCACAAGCCCAAATCTCAGGGAATCCCAAACCATTCGATTCGAACGCAAACCTTTTCCCGTCGGGAGAAAAGTGCGGCCGCCAATTCAGCCCTTTCTCCGATCTGAGGAGCGCGGGCAGACCCTGGCGATGGGTTTCATCCTTTAGGTTCAACCGAAAAATGTTGTCTTTGAAGAACATCCGCTGGTAAACAAGCTGATTGCCTTTGCGGGAAATAGAAGGATTCCAGGCGATTACGCCGACACCTTCAACCGGCCGCGGTGTTCCGCCGGAAGCGGAGACGCGCCACAGAGCGCCAAGACCTCCACGCGCGGAAGAGAACACAATCTCGCGGCCGTCCGGAGTCCAGGTAGGAGATCCCATTATCGGCCTATTATCGAAGGTCAGCCGCTTGGGCACTCCACCTGCGGTGGGCACGAGATAGATATCGTTTACCTCACCGGCCAGGACCCTTCGCACGAAAGCCACGGTTGAACCGTCGGGCGAAAAGGCAGGGTAGCGATCGATCTCCTGATCAGACGGTGACGTGAGCCGTCGCGTGGTGGAATCGGCGAGGGAAAGCAAGGCAATCCAAGTGCGGCTCTTATCCGCCTGGCTGTCGGAAAAAGCCAAGAGTTTGCCATCGGGCGACCAACTCAGGCCGTCCGTCCAGGGGCTGGTAAGTCCCGTGTACAACCGTTGCTCGGTGCCTCCGAGAGCGGAAACAGCATAGATAGAAAGAACATGATCACGGTAGCGATAAAAAGCGATGCGCCGTCCATCCGGCGACCAGGTTGGAGAAGAGTCACTGATGTCCTTGATGTCCTTAGTCAGGCGCAACGATCTCTCGCCCCCAACCATAGTCGTGTAAATCCCGCTGTTGTCAGACCCCGCGAGGACAAAGGCGACCTGGTTGCCGTCGGGTGAGAAGGCCGGACAGAAATCATCACCAGGAAGGGCGTCCATGGGCGCTACTTCAATTGGGGGCGGCGGGGCTCCTGCACGGTTTCGCGAGAACCGCCAGACTCCAAGACCTGCGAGTAGCGCCAAC
>DATHJP010000309.1:0-7901 GCA_035489695.1 Terriglobales bacterium | reverse complement strand
TCCATGCCGCCCATCTCGTCATAGAGCAGCGAAGGATGCGCCATGTAGCCCACCTGCCGGCACACCGAGCGCAGATCCGTGGTTCCCAACATTGAAATGCTTCCACGCGTAGGCTGCGTCAGACCGGCGAGCGACCGCAGCAGCGTGGTCTTTCCGGCGCCATTTTCGCCAACGATGGCATAGAGACGTCCGGGAACGAAATCGGCAGTCACGCCCCGTAAAGCGGCAAAGCGGCCGAACTGTTTGACAAGGTCATTGATAACGATGACGGGAGTTGCGGCAGCGTGTGAGACGTGGTTCACAGGCAATGGTGGCAGGACATGGAAAGCACACTTGGTTCTGACGCAACGAATCTATGCATTTTTTAAGCAGTTTGCAAATGAGAGGGATTAGGAGTTGGATGCCGGGAGCTTAGGTTAGAAGTTTGATGTCGGAGTGCCGCAGTTCCTAATGTGTAGCTTCCGAGTAGCTCACAACCCAGGAGTTTTCTTACCGCCTCCGCCGTTAGGCTTTCGTAAAGCAAATATTCCGGGTCGACACGACCATGGCCAGAGCCGTAATTCGTTGACTAGCAGATGTCGCCTCTTTAAGATGAGGCGACTGGAAGCCACACATCTTCTAGTGATCGGCCAAACCATCTCGCACTACCGCGTCATCGAGAAATTGGGGGGCGGCGGGATGGGTGTCGTCTACAAGGCCGAAGATATGCGGCTGCATCGCTTCGTTGCCCTCAAGTTCCTGCCAGAAGAAGTTGCTCGAGACCCTCAGGCGTTGGCCCGCTTTCAACGTGAAGCGCAGGCGGCTTCTGCCCTGAACCACCCCAACATCTGCACCATTTACGACATCGGCGAGCAGGATGGGCATGCATTTATTGCCATGGAGTTTTTGGACGGTGTGACGCTCAAGCATCGTATTGCCGGGCGTCCTCTTGACGTGGAAACCATTCTCCCGCTCGCCATCGAGATCACCGACGGCCTCGATGCCGCTCACAGTGTTGCCATCATTCATCGTGACATCAAACCCGCTAACCTCTTCATCACGAAACGAGGGCACGCCAAGATTCTGGACTTCGGATTGGCGAAAGTGACACCCACCCTCAGCAACGTGGGAGCGGCAGCAGGTGCATCCCAGCCAACCCTGGAATCGAGTGCCGAGCAATTGACCAGTCCGGGCACGGCTGTCGGAACCATAGCCTACATGTCGCCAGAGCAAGTTCGAGCGAAAGAATTGGACGCCCGCACTGATTTGTTCTCTTTTGGAGCAGTGCTTTACGAAATGGCGACTGGGGCGTTGCCCTTCCGTGGTGAGAGTACAGGAGTGATTTTTGAGTCGATCCTGAACCGGGCACCCGTTCAGGCGGTGCGGCTAAATCCCGACGTGCCGCCCGAACTGGAAAGGATCATCGACAAATGCTTGGAGAAAGACCGCAACCTCCGTTACCAGCATGCCTCTGATCTTCGCAGTGATTTGCAACGGGTGAAGCGCGATACGGAAACTGGCCAATCAGCGGCAGCATCGGTTGCAGCAGCATCGCTTCCCGTCACCCATTGGGCTCGCCGGCACAGATGGGCAGTCCCGGCTATGATCCTCCTCGTAGTAATCGGGTCTGCAATTGCGGGCTGGTTTTATAAAACACGCCAGACACACGCTTTGCGCATGGCGGATAGCGTTGTTATTGCGGACTTCTCGAATTCCACGGGCGATGCAGTGTTTGACGATGCGCTCAAGCAGGCGCTGCTCATCCAATTGAGCCAGTCGCCTTTCCTGAACGTCCTCTCCGACCAAAAAATCAACCAGACCCTGCGATTGATGGGACGTTCTACGGGCGATCGCTTGACATCCGATCTGGCGCGAGAAGTGTGCCAGCGGACGCAAAGCAAAGCTATGTTCGCGGGTTCTATTGCCAGCATCGGAAGCGAGTACGTGATCGGATTGCGAGCTGTTGATTGCGAGTCGGGCGAGTCAGTCGCGCAGCAACAAGGAACCGCCACAGGCAAGGAAGCGGTACTGAAGACTCTCGATGCAGTCGCAACCACAATGCGCGAGAAACTTGGCGAGTCCCTGGCGTCCATTGAAAAGTACGATGCGCCGTTAGAGCAGATTACTACGCCCTCGCTCGAAGCACTAAGGATGTGCTCTGTGGCTTTTCACACCATGAACAGCAAGAGTCAGGTTGAAGCGATTCCATTCTTTCAGCGTGCCCTCCAACTCGATCCCAACTTCGCTGCCGCGTATGTGGGACTGGGAGCCACCTACGCCAATATGGGGGAATCGGGACTGGCTATGCAGTACATCAAAAAAGCGCATGAGCTGTCCCCTGACCGGGTAAGTACGCGTGAACGCTTCTACATCTCTGCCCATTACTACGACACGGTCACGGGCGAGATCGATAAGGCAGTGCAGACCTACAAACTCTGGGTGCAGGATTTTCCTAGAGATTACGGCGGGCATGTGAATCTATCTTATGTCTACGCCATGTTGGGAGATAACGATAAAGCTCTGGCCGAAGAATTGGAAACGATACGACTGAACCCTGATCTCGGGATTGCATGGGCAAACCTCATCCAGACTTATGCGTACCTGAATCGTATCGAAGATGCGAAGAGAACCTATGAGCAGGCTGTGGCGCATAAACTCGACGGTGATTCCGCACACGAAAACAGGTACGGGGTTGCCTTCCTCGAAGGTGATTCAGCGGAGATGCAGCGGCAATTAGCCTGGGCAACTGGAAAGGCCGGTGTCGAGGATTTCTTCTTCTCCAACGAGTCCGATACACAGGGATTTTCAGGACATTTGACGAGAGCACGGGAGTTGACGCGTAGAGCAATCGACTCGGCTCGACGCAACGACGAGAAGGAAACTGCAGCACAATGGCAGTTGAATGGTGCGATTCGAGAAGCTGAGTTTGGCAACACTGACCGCGCCCGTCAGGAGGTTGTCTCTGCGCACGCCCTTGCCTCTGCTCGCGACTTGAAAGTTTTGGCGGCCTTAGTGCTGGCACGTTCTGGGGCGTCGGCGCAGGCGCAGAAACTGGCGGATGAACTTGAGGGACAAAATTCCAGCAATACCATGATTCTTGATTATTGGTTGCCCACCGTTCGCGCCGCCATCGAGATCAATCACAAGAATCCCAGCAAAGCGGTGGAGATATTGGAGGTCTCACGGCCTCACGAATTGGCCTCTCCACCTCCGGCAGTGGAATTCGGTTCGTTCCTATATCCGGCGTACGTTCGCGGCGAAGCTTTCCTACTGCTCCATCGAGGAACGGATGCCGCAGCAGAGTTTCAAAAATTTCTCAACCATCGCGGAATGGTCGCGAATTGCCCATTGGGCGCACTTGTTCATGTCCAACTGGGTCGAGCCTATGCGATGCAGGGCGACACCGCCAAAGCCCGCGTCGCGTATCACGACTTCCTCACCCTCTGGAAGGACGCCGACCCCGACGTCCCCGTACTGAAAGACGCCAAGGCAGAGTACGCGAAGTTGCAATAGCGTGCCAGTGGCAGGAAACAGTGATTCCACCTCGCTCATTGTTTCTGGTCGAATGACGGGCAACTCGGAAATAATTCTGCCTTAGGTTAACGCTTATACGTTCAGGGATCAGTCAGCGGAGGTCAGTTGGACGACTGGGTCGACGCGTCCGGTTGAACTTGCGTCATGCTCTTTCGTGGTTCTGTCGAAGGCGTTCCTATCGCCGGCGCACCGGGTTGTTGCGGGGCATACTTGGAAGCGCATTTGGCCTGCAACTGTTTGGCCTGGAAAACGCCATCACGACCGAAGCTACCTTCCGCCAGCGCCTGAGAATTGTCCTTGAAAGTATCCGGGGGCGCTTCCGTGCCGTTATACACGACCCGCAAACTTTGGTCCTGCTCGATAAGTACGAATTCCACCCGGGTTCCGGTCCGGTGGATGGAGCCAGGTTCAACATTTCCGGCAACGCGCAATCGTTTGCTGTAGGCGCTATCGCCCATCCCACGCAGCTCTTTGATGGTGACGTAGTAGCTCTTGCTCTCCTGCACTCCGGTGTACGCCAGATAGCCCAAGGACAGCAGAATAAGGACAGTTGCGCCACCGAATTTCAGGTATTTACTGGTTTCTTTGGACATGAACAACTCAGTGCTCTTAGAAAACTCTATTCTCTGCCCGGGTGCCGGTCAAGCGGTCGCGCCGAAAACGCAAGGTCCTTCGACTGCGTGATGCTTCGCTTTGCGAAGCATCACTTCGCTCAGAATGACAAATTTTAAAAACAGTATGAGAAGAGCGAAGCTACCAAACCCGGCAAGCGTTAGCGCGAACCATCGGTTGTCCGGCCTTGCAGCCCCACGCCTGCTGGAACTCAGGCATATTCTGCACCACGCCGTTCACCCGGTAATGGCCTGGTGAATGCGGATCCACACTCACCAGCATGCGCGAAAACTCCGGACGCCGCTTCTCGCACCACACTCGCCCGTATCCCAGGAAGAAACGTTGCTCGGGCGTATAGCCGTCAATCTTCTGGGCCCCACTGGAATCGTGGCTCATCATTTCGTGCAGAGCCATCAATGCGATGCGAGCACCGCCATTGTCTGCGGTGTTCTCACCTAACGTGAGTTTGCCATTCAGCTTAAGGTCGTCGACGGCGATGAAGTTGCCATATTCGTCGGCGACACAACTGGCGCGGGTTTCAAATTCCTTGGCATCCTGCGCGGTCCACCAGTCGCGGAGATTACCTTGCGGATCGAATTTGCGACCCTGGTCATCGAAGCCGTGAGTCAGTTCGTGTCCAATGACCGCGCCGATCGAGCCAAAGTTGATAGCGTCATCCATCTTTTTGTCGAAGAACGGAGGCTGCAGGATGCCTGCGGGGAAGACGATCTCATTGCGTGAGCCGCTGTAATAGGCATTCACTGTGGGCGGAGTCATGTTCCATTCTTTGCGATCGAGAGGCTTGCCGATCTTTGCGATCTGGCGGCGCGATTCGAACTCGTTGGCCCGCAGATAGTTTCCCAGCAGATCGCCGCGCTCGATCTTCAGTGAGCTGTAGTCGCGCCACACATCGGGATAGCCGATTTTGTTGCGAATTGCATCCAGCTTCAACTTAGCCTGCTTTTTTGTGTCTTCGCTCATCCATGGCAGACTGTGGATGTCCTGATTAAGCGATATCTCCAACGCATCCACCATCTTCAGCATGCGCTGCTTGCCATCCGCGCCGAAAGTCAGCTCGACGTATTTCTGGCCTAGTGCTTCGCCCAGCGCGCCATCGGTCGAATCGACGCACCGTTTCCAGCGTGCCTGAATTTCATCCTGCCCGGTCAAATGCTTCTGCATCTTGAAGTTTGCGTCCACAAATGGCTTGGACAGCCAGGGGGCCGCATTATTCAGCAGGTGCCAGCTCACATAAGTTTTCAACGCGTCCAGGGATTCGGATCCGACCACACCATTCACTTGCTTGAAGAAATCTGGATTCGAAACATTCAGCTCCGAAAAAGTAGGTGCACCGGCCGCCGTGAAGTAACGATTCAAATAAAAATTGGAAGCCAGGTTAACCGCCTGATCTTTGCTCATCTTGTGATCGCGGTTCTTGGGATCGCGGCGCAAGGTTCTATCCATCGAAGCTTTGGCCAGAGCAGTTTCGATTCGCAGAACCGTCTGCGCGGAATCGGCCGCCTGCTGCGGTGACCTGCCTGCCAAAATGAACATCTCGGTTGCGTAGTCAACCAGATGCTTACGCATCTCGGTCATCTTGGCATCGTCCTTGATGTAGTAATCGCGATCGGGAAGCGACAGTCCGCCCTGATCAATGTAGGCAATCACCTGGTCCGCATTATGCAGATCCGAGGACGAGTAAAAGTTGAACAATGGATTGGGTCCAATGAGATGCACGCGGGCAATTGCATCCATGAGAGCTGGTTTGTCCGAAGCTGCGGCGATGCGGTCGAGATCGGGTTTGAGCGGTGCCAGTCCCTTGGCATCCGCTGCCTTTTCGTCCATGCAAGAGTTGTAGTAGTCGCCAATCTTCTGATCGATGGCGTTCCGGTTCGGATCGTTGGCGGATGCTTTTTCCAGGATTTCCCGTTCCGTCACCAGGTTCCGCTCGTACAGTTCGACAAAGCTCACCCACTCGGTCTGGTCAGCAGGAATTTCTGTCTGCTTCAGCCAATTGCCACAAGCGTACTGGTAGAAGTCCACGCAAGGGTCGGCGGTCTTGTCGATGTTGTCGACGCTGAATCCGACCGCAGGCTTAGCAGCCGGAGAAGACTGGCCGAAACCAGCAGTGACGAGCGAGAGGCAAACGAATAGGAGAAAGTAAAACCGCATGAGTGACCTCATCTGGGCAGACTGGTGGATACTAAGCCCCACGGTCTTAGGCGGGCAAGCTACAAAGAGGTTATAACTAATCTGCCTATCAAGAGGGCCCAGCCACTTCCCGGGCTGCCCGTAATCCTGAATGAAGCGCACCCTGGATCCATCCCGGCCAGGGCGAAGCATGCTCGCCGGCAAAGTGGATGCGACCTTCTGGCGTAGCCAAATACGGCACTACGGTGCGAAATTGTCCTGGTTTAGTCACCATGAAAGCGCCCTTGGAAAAAGGATGGTTCAGCCACGACCAAGTCGCCGCGCCTTCGAAGTTCTCGCGCATGCCGGGATGGATTTGCTCGAAGAGGTCCAACGACCGCTGCACCTGCGCGTCTTCGCTCATGGTTGAATATTCTCTCGCGAGATCTTCGTAGGTATAGGACATCACAATGCCGCGCTTGCCCGGCTGGTTGTAGGTGGGGCTCCAGACCTCCATCGCCTGGTCTACAGTGGCGAATCCGTTGCGGCCATCGGCTTCCCAGAAGCGGCTCTTGGTTTGCGCGTACGCACGTGTTACCGGTGACAGAGAGATGTTCTCAATGGCAAATGCTTTATTCGCCGACCATTGAGGATGTACTTCAATCCCCCTGAGCACGGTAAACGGCAGGGTGCAGATCGCATGGTCCGCCACCACCGTGTGATGGGAACCGAGGTTGTTGTAAGTGATTTCCACGTTGGTGGGAGTTTGCGCGATGCGCGCTATCACCGCGCCATAACGTATGTTTTCGCGGAGCGACTCCGCCATGGCGTACGGCAGGCGATCGTTGCCACCGCGGATTTTCCATAACATCGGCACGGCATGGCTTACGGAGTCGTGAATAAAATCGAGCAATGAGTCACTCTCGAATCCCTGGGAGAGATAGAGGATCGCGTCCGGAGACGCGCCCTGCTGGCGCAGGTAATCGCCGAGGCTGATCTCGCCCATTTCGGCCAGCGCAGGGAGCGGCCACGCATCGGCGGGAAGAGGACGGACTTTCTCCTGCAACGGTTGCAGATATTTTTTCGCCAGACCAGCGAAGCCGACCTTGCGCTCTTCTGCTGTGAGATGGACATCAAGATGTGTCAGGTCGGGACCTTGACCGTGAGGCACGACCTGACGGCGACCGCGCCAAAGAAAAACGTCCGCGCCGGATTGCGGGAAGAACGGATCCAGTTCCAGCTTAAAACGTTTCACATAATCGAGCGTAAGCGTGTGCGTTATGGGAATGCGGCCCGCACCGGCTTCCGCATACAAGCCATCCGAGAACGGCGCACGGAGAGTATAGACGCGGCCTCCGGGACGTAATTGCGCTTCGAGGATGGTGACGTCGTGTCCAGCTTTTACAAGTTCCAGGCCGGCCGCCAGACCAGAGATTCCGGCTCCCAGGATCGCCACTTTTTTTGCTGGGCCTTTCCGCAACGCTGAACTTCCCATTTGCAATGCGTGCGAGCGGCCAGCGTACAGACTCAGTGCTGCCATGCTGCCGAGCTGCAGGAACTCGCGACGGTCCATGAATACCCTCCGAAACTGGCGGCACTAATTCTGTTGGCCCTTACAGAAATAACATACCTTCAGGTAGCGGGCG
>DATHJP010000308.1:0-2704 GCA_035489695.1 Terriglobales bacterium | reverse complement strand
CGAAAAAGAAACGACACCCGCGGCGAAATGATCCAGAGCGCGGTGGTCGGCCAGAGTTCGCCAGGCAAGTCTTCGCTCCGGAACGCGCAGCATCATCTCAAGGGTCGCTTCATGTTGCTTCCCGTTGAAACTAAGCGACGCGACAAAATGGTTCGCGTCCAATTTTCGCACCCGTTTGATCACAGTGATAAATTTTGGATAGTCTTCAAACTCCAGCCAGCGTTTGTAGACAGCGGTGACCGGCGCCTTGATCACGATTGATCCCTCCGCGGCGTCCATCGCCAGCGGTCTGCTCCCCTTCTTTGGCATCTGTTTGTTAGGCGTAGGAACGCGCGTATTCATATTTCGAAAACGTGCGGCTCCAGCCGTCGGTGAAATTAAAGATTGACATATTGAGCACGAGCATGGGGTCGTGCCTGCGCGCGCGGCGTCGAAAGACCTTGTATAGCGTGTTCCTGGAATTGTTTTCACGTTGTTTGGTTTTCATTTTGATTTTCGTATCTCTGCAACGTTACCGGTCCCTGCGACCCGTCACCACGTTGCAGTCGTAGGATTTTTCGATCCCTCTTTCGAGGGAGGACGTAAGAGTGGCGGAGAGCGCGGACGGGTGTTAAATTGCGGGTCAGCCCTGAAAGTAGTCAGACGCGGTTCCAACCAAGAAAGGAAAACCCCATGAATCCAACCAAAGACAACACTAAATTTCGCGGAGAGGACAACCAATCGATTCGATTTGCCGGCTCAGAGCTAGGTGCACAACGTCATATCTGTGCCTTTTTCCATTCGGCTGATGAGGAGTATCGTGTGGTGCTTCCTTTCATCAAAGACGGGTTCGAGTGCCATCACAAGGCCTTCCATGTCGTCGATCCCAAGCTGCTTGACAAACACCGTGAACGGCTGGCATCGGCCGGAATCGATGTGCCCGCCGCAGAGGGAAGCGGCCAATTCGACCTGCGCAACTGGGGTGATGTGTATCTGCGCGACGGCCGTTTCGACAAGGATCGAATGCTTGCCCTGCTCCGAGAGGTGCTTGAGGCCGGCCGAGAGCAGGGATTTGCGCTGACTCGCATGGTTGCCCATGTGGAATGGGCTCTGGAAAAGCAACCGGGTGTCGATGACTTGGTGGAGTATGAGGCCAGGGTGAACTATATCTGGCCCCGGCATCAGGACGCGGTCATCTGCGTTTACGATCTCACGAAGTTTGGCGGGCATATCGTGATGGACATCCTGCGAACGCATCCGATGGTCTTGATCGGCGGCATCATCCAAGAGAACCCGTTCTTTGTGCCGCCGGATGAGTTTTTGCAAGAACTGCGCGAGCGGCGCGCGCCCGGAGTAAATTAGCGGCCTCAGGCTACGTCGCGATGGAAGTGGAGATGGAACAGGCGGCCAATGAGATCAAGCGTCTCAAGACCTGTATCAACAACCTGATCAGCGTTCAAGCGCTTCCCGCCATCTGGAGTGGCGGAAAGCCTTCCCAAATTGTCAGTGCTTTGCTCGACATGCTGCCGGAGATGTTGAGCCTGGATTTCGCTTATGCCCGGTTGAAGGATTCTACTGGCGGCGCGCCCCTCGAGATGGTCCGATTCGCTCAAGACCGAAACCTGACCACCGAGCCGCAAATGATCGGTCGTGCGCTCAACTCCTGGTTGGGCGATTTTCCACACAAATCGCCTTTGCTCGTGCGGAATCCTATTGGAGATGGAAACGTTTCGGTTCTGCTTTTGCGACTGGGCCTGCAGGCTGAAATGGGTGTGTTCGTCGCAGGTTCCAGGCGAGCGGATTTTCCAACGAAGACTGAGAGGCTCCTGCTTAATGTAGCGGCGAACCAGGCAGCGATCGGACTGCAGGAGGCGCGGCTCTTGCGCGAGCAAAAGCGAGTCGCAGAAGAACTCGATCAAAGCGTTGCGCAAAGAACCAGCCAACTTCTGGCTGCCAACCAAGAGCTGGAAAAGGAAGTTGCCGAGCGCAAGCGGGCCGAAGAGAAGCTCCGGGGCAGCAAAGCATTTCTAACTGAGGGACAGAGAATCAGCCACACCGGAAGCTGGAGCTGGAATGTTTCCAGCGGAAAGGTCACCTGGTCAGAGGAGCATTACCGCATCTTTAGCTTCGATCCTGAGAAGACCGAGCCGTCTTTCCAGTTATTCATGGAAACGGTTCACCCGGAAGATCGATCATTTATTAAGCAAGAGCTCGATGAAGCAATTCGCGAGAGAACCGGCTTTGACCTGGAATTCCGGCTCGCGCTTCCGAACGGAGTCATTAAGCATGTCCAGGGAGTAGGCCGACTCGTCCTCGGGCCCTCCGGGCAAGTCGATAATTACATCGGGACTACGGTAGACATCAGCGAGCGCAAGCGGGGAGAGGCCTTGTTCGCTGGTGAAAAGCGTCTTCTCGAGATGATCGCCACCGGCGTTGCGCTCAAGGAGATCCTGAGTGTCCTGTGTCTGATTATCGAGGAGTACCGTCCCGGCACGCTCGCTTCTGTTTTATTGCTTCGTCCCGATAGCATTCATCTGGAGTCCATCGCGGGGCCGAGTCTTCCCAAAGGATGGACGCAGCAGATGGAAAAATTGCCCATTGGACCGTGTGCCGGCTCTTGCGGGACGGCGGCATATCGCGGATCACGGGTGATAGTCTCCGACATTGCGACCGATCCACTTTGGGAAGTCCCGGAGCATCGTGCTGCCGCATTAAAGCATGGGCT
>DATHJP010000307.1:0-9603 GCA_035489695.1 Terriglobales bacterium | reverse complement strand
TAAGCTTCAGACGCGAGTTTTTTTCACTTAGCATAAAGGACTGTCATGATCGACTTAATTAATCAGCAGAACCCTGGAATGGGCAGACCGTGCGATGGGGAAAAGACCTTCCAACCCCTGCTGTGGGCACGATTGCATCTTAGCCAGTTGGGTTTGTGGGAGTAAGGTGTCTTTGGTAATGCCTGTTCCTTGTATGCGCTGGCCTTACGGAGTGCACTTCTCATTAGCCCTGGCGGGCGGCGGGTCGCTACTTCACTGGTGAGTTCGCCTCGCGCCCGCTTCCGCCATTGCTCTTCGCCACTCCTATAGCGGCCCCGATGTGTGTAAACCGATCTCGTCTTTGGTTTTAAGGAGAAGGGGAATTGTGAAGATGCCTCGACTGACGTTATTCAGGCCCGCCCGGCCCACTGACAGTAGCCGTTGCTATTTTGTCCAATTCGCCGTAGTACCCGTGCTGATAGCCGGTGCCATACGCCTTGCGGTAAGCCTGCTTGTAATGGGTCAGGTCGCCAATGCTTTCTGAGTATCCTTGATCAGCTCTTCGGTAGTTGGATGTGGCGTTCGGTTGGAAGGGCAAGGATTCGCGGTGCTGATGGAGACCGTCTGCTACGCCGTCGTAGTAGCCTCTCTGCTCTGCTAGCTGCCGATAGCCCAGCTGCCCAGAAGCATCCCCGCTTTGTCTCTCGCCATAGGCCTCCACATATCCAGAGACAAACGAACGACGGTCCGCGTCCGTCCCCCAGCGGCCGCATGCCAGGTGGGGTTTCCTGCCGCGGTCGGCGTCCAGGTGACCCATGAACACACCATCACGGAAGGCTGCGTCTGCGTTCAGGCTGCCGACGTCAATCTGAGAACCATGAACTGCGCTCATGGCAAGGATCGCAGCTAGCGCTCCGGAAATAATGATTGTGGGTACATACACCGATAGCGATTTCATAGTTCTCTCCCGGGTTGTGTCATTACGTTCCAGACCGCCGCTTAAAGATGAAGCTGATTGCCTTGGTTTCGTGTGCGTCCACGGTAATCTTTTGGGTGGAGCTCCCCAGCTTCTCGTGCCAGGCTTCAACGGTATAGGTGCCTGGCGGCAAGCCGGTCAGATGAAAACTGCCGTCCTCGGCTGTTGCCGCAAAATATGGATGCTTAAAAACGGCAACATACCCTTTCATCCACGGGTGAATGTTGCATTTGACGGGGATGGCAATCTCTTCTCGAGCGAAAGTTTCTTCTGCTGTGGACCCCGGCAACTCAGCCTTGTTCCATTCCCTGTTATTGACGGGTATCGGATGGATATTGTGGGTAGTTGGATCGTCATTCACCACTTCCAAACGCTGATTTGCCCCCATGGTCACTACATGAGGTTCATACATGCAGCCCTTCTGATGAATGACGACCGGCTCACTCGGCGGTTCGAAAGTGCGGTCGCCTAATCCGTCAGCAACAAATACGATTACGTTCTGCAACTCGCCTTTTTGGTTGATTACTAGATCCTCACTTAGAGCAGGAGTGGAATGCTGTTTTCCGCAGCTTGGGTCAGCCGCCATTTTGAGGGGCGTGCGCTTGGGCGCTTCGCCCTCAAATTTGACTGTACCGCTGAGAGTGGCTGTGCCCGTCGGGTTACTTGCGGCAGCAGGAGGACTTCCGGCCCTGGTAGCCTGGGGACGGGAAATGAAGATCACCATTGTTACTAGAATTGCTGCAGGAATGAGGCTCTTGATTGTCATATCTCACCTTCTGATCATGTCGCGCAGAACTGGCTTTTCTCCGTTCAGGTTTTCCGGAATTCTGCTAGCTCCGGGGATAAGTCGAGGGTAAGGAAGGTGAAGGAGGGAATTGTCATCCTACGGTCTGCATCCCGTCATCTTCGCGTCATTGTTTTGTCAACGTGACTTCATGAGGCTGGCTCCAATTGTCACGTCTTGAGCTAGAGCTGTGTCAGCACAATCACGGACGCACAAGTATGAAAATCGGGATTCGCCACAACCGGGCTTCCGCCACACTTCCGCGGCGGATTAGGTGTATCGTAGTGAGCCTACGTGGCATCTTGTGGGACAGGAGGACTCACTCCCATGATTCTCGGAATGACGACCTCGACGTTCACTCTTGTGCACGTCGTGCTGAGCCTGGTGGGCATCGCATCGGGATTGGTCGTGGCATTCGGGCTGCTTGCCGGGAAACGGCTCGACGGCTGGACTGCGCTCTTTCTCGTAACCACTGTGGCAACGAGCGTGACCGGCTTCGGATTTCCGTTTGATCACCTCTTGCCTTCTCATAAGGTCGGCATCATTTCGTTGGTGGTGCTGACGGTTGCGATTCTGGCGCGCTACGCTTTTCATCTCGCCGGGGGATGGCGCCGGATCTACGTGATCAGCGCCGTGACTGCTCTCTACCTCAATGTGTTCGTCGGGGTCGTGCAGGCCTTCCTGAAAGTGCCGGCTCTGAAAGCGTTGGCTCCGAAGCAGACTGAGCCACCATTCCTGGTCACGCAGCTCGCCGTTCTGGTGATTTTCATCGTGATAACTATTCTCGCTGCGAAAAGATTCCGTAATGAGCCGGTCCATGCGGCGGCCCGCGCAGCTTGATCGGTTATATTTCCTGTTCTCCGAGTCTGGATTAAGAAGATCCGCCGGCGAAGGTCGCTGGCAACTCAGGCCATATTCCATTTCCACTAACTAACACTTAAGGAGAAATCTTATGAGCACGATCACCACAAAAGACGGCACGCAGATCTACTACAAGGACTGGGGCAAGGGACAGCCCGTAGTTTTCAGTCACGGCTGGCCACTCAGCGCGGACGCGTTTGAAGACCAGATGCTGTTTCTGGCCCAACGCGGCTACCGCTGCATCGCGCATGATCGGCGCGGACACGGCCGGTCGAGCCAGTCCTGGGAGGGCAACGAAATGGACACCTACGCCGACGATCTGGCGACGCTGGTTGAATCACTCGATCTGAAGAAAGCGATTCACGTCGGACACTCCACCGGCGGCGGCGAAGTCGCGCGCTACATTGGCCGCCACGGTACGAAGCGCGTTGCAAAGGCTGTGCTCATCAGCGCTGTGCCGCCGCTCATGGTGAAGACGGCGGCCAATCCCGCCGGCCTGCCGATCGAAGTGTTCGATGGTCTTCGGGCCAGCGTCCTCGCCGATCGTGCGCAGTTCTTCAAAGATCTCAGCGCTCCGTTTTACGGGGAGAACCGGCCGGGGGCCAAAGTCTCACAGGGCTTGCGGGACTCGTTCTGGCTGCAGGGAATGGTTTGCGGATTCAATGCGGCATTCGACTGCATCAAGGCGTTTTCCGAAACGGACTTCACTGAGGATCTCAAGAAGTTCGACGTGCCAACGCTCATCCTGCATGGCGACGACGACCAGATCGTGCCCATCGCCGCTGCGGCCCTTCTGTCGTCAAAGATTGTTAAGGGAGCGACACTGAAAGTCTATCCGGGAGCACCGCACGGTATGTGCTCCACCCTGAAGGACGAGGTCAACGCGGATCTGCTCGCGTTCTTCCAGCGTAGTGTTCAAGTGGCGGCCTGACCGGAACGTAGCTAAATTTTTGCCCATTGCCGCGAGGGCCGGGTAGCTCGATTGTCAGAATCAGCGGGCAGTTAGTGTCTTCAAATGAGGAGCTAATGATCATGGGAGAGGCGATCTCGCCGCTCGCGCGCTGGGAAAGTTTCTATGTAATCGTCGGTTC
Source organism: Terriglobales bacterium (assembly GCA_035489695.1). Lineage (GTDB taxonomy): Bacteria > Acidobacteriota > Terriglobia > Terriglobales > Acidobacteriaceae > 40CM-3-55-5. The sequence goes on along the minus strand of DATHJP010000307.1, from coordinate 5,912 downwards.
GTCGGCCGGAGCGTTGACGGGCCTGCAGTTCGTGGTGATCGCACTGATCGCCGAAGCGGAAGCGGCGGCTAGCATGCAGGAGGTTCGCGCTTTCGGCACGCCAACCGTCGTACACTTCTGCGCCGTCCTGTTTATCTCGGCAGTCCTGAGCGCGCCGTGGGATGCGCTCTCCGGTGCTGGGTTCGTCTTGGATGCCTGCGGGGCGGCGGGGCTCGCATACGTGATGCTGGCCATCCGGCATGCGCGGCGCCAGACCGGTTATTCCCCCGATGCGGAGGACTGGTTCTGGTATTCTGCGCTTCCGCTGGTCGGATACGCATTATTGCTCGCAGCAGGGATTCTGCTCCAGCGGCATCCGGCGATGTCTCTGTCTTTAATCGCGGCAACCGCACTTCTGCTGATGTTCGTGGGGATTCACAACGCCTGGGACACGGTTACTTACATTGCTGTAGAGCGGCGCAAAGAACAGAAGACAACCAAGGAAAGATGATCTCAGCAACTCTTCGCAGTTTCTGTCCACTCTTACAAAGGAGTAATTCATGAAAGGCGTTTCGAGCCTGCTCACGAGCGCAGCCGTTCTTTGCGTGATCCTTTTATTCGCTTCGTCGAGTAAAGAGTTCAAAGCCAGCGCGGCGGATAACGCCGTCGTCTCGCGTGACGCAGAAGTCGATGGCGTCAAGTTGCACTACATGACTGCCGGCCACGGCACGCCGCTTATTTTGCTGCATGGCTATGCCGAGACCTCGCGGATGTGGAAGCCCATCATTCCCTTACTGGCCGAGAGATTTACTGTGATCGCGCCGGATCTGCCCGGCATTGGGGACTCGGCAATTCCGGCAGATGGTCTGGACATGAAGACGGCAGCAATCCGTATTCATGCGCTTGCCCGCTCGCTTGGTGTCCAGAAAGCAGAAGTTGTGGGGCATGACATTGGCCTCATGGTCGCCTATGCCTACGCCGCGCAGTTTCCGGCAGAGGTGGAGAAACTGGTTGTGATGGATGCCTTTCTACCGGGCGTGGGTGAGTGGGAAGCCATCTACAACAACCCTGGTTTCTGGCACTTTCGCTTTAACGGGCCTACACCCGAAGCTCTGGTGCAAGGTCGCGAGCGCATATACTTCGAACACTTCTGGAATGATTTTGCCGCCGATAAGACACACTCAATTCCTGAAGCGGATCGGAAGGCTTACACGGCTGCTTATGCTCGGCCCGGACGCATGCGCGCGGGCTGGGCTTACTTCGTCTCCTTCCAGCAGGCCGCAAAAGATTTCGCTCAGCTCTCTCAGACCAAGCTGACGATGCCAGTGCTGGTGATTGGCGGCGAGAAGGCGCTGGGCGATGCGCTGGCACAACAGATGAAGTTAGTCGCGTCGAATGTGACCGTCGTCGTGTTGAAGGATACGGGACACTGGGTGCTGGAGGAACGACCTAAGGAGACGACTGAAGGGTTGCAGAAATTTCTGTGAGATCCTCCCAAGCACGCAGAGTTGATGCGTAAAGTTACTGAACTACGGGGTCAAGCCAAGACGCGAGGGTCGCTCAATGTCTCTGAGATTGGTTATCGCCGCCATGTTTCTTTCAGCAGCTTTACCCGCAATCGCTCAATCTCTTCCCGAGATGCGTATGACGCCTGAAGAAATTCGGGCGAGCGCGCTCGATAGCAACCAGATTGGGAGTTCCGGGCTCCCGGGAGTTCATACGAAAGTGATCTTCGGTGATCCTTCAAGAGCGAACTTTTACACGATTCTGTTGTTCGTGCCCGCCCATACGACGATCCAGGCGCACTCCCACCGCGATGATCGGGTGGCGACAGTGGTGTCAGGCGAGTGGCATTTTGGCTACGGCGATCATTTCGATGCGAAGTCTCTGAAGACACTTCCTCCGGGAAGCGTGTACTCGGAACCGGGTGGCATAGGTCACAATCATTTTGCGCGCACGGACACCGATGCTGTCATTGTCGAAATTTCCGGATATGGTCCAACCGACACGCAGTACGTCGACGCCCGGAACGACCCCAAAAATGTGAAAGAGCCCTGAAGTGACGGCGACAAACTTTGCGAGATACAGTGAACGCTTAATCGGAACGGTTTCATGAAGGGCTTATGCGAATAGAACCGATTCTCCTGATCTTTGTGTTGTGTTCCCCACTGGCGGCAGAAAATTTAGAAAAGACTCAGAAAAAAGAGCTGGAAGCTCAGGTCAGGACGATGACTGCGGAAGCCGAGGGGCTTGCGAAAGCTGGACAGCTGGCGGAAGCGCGCACTAAGTATGCCGAGTCTCAGGCGCTTATCGAAATGAAAGACGTCACCGATGCGCTCAAACGTTTGGATGAACAAATTCACAAGCGGGTGAAGGACACCTTAAGTGAATCGCACAAACTCTACGACTCGCACAAGTTTAAAGAAGCAGCCGCTGCGCTGGACGAGGGCATGAAACTGCAGGCGTTCCAGCCGGTCCTGGCCTACAATCTTGCGCTCTGCTATTACCAGTTGGGTGAACGCAACAAGGCGCTCGAATACCTTAGGAAAGCCAGCACAGGGACGTTGGACCCAAAACAAAAACAGAAACTTTTGCAGCTGCTTACGTTTTTCACCACTGGAGAAAACGGCGTGTCGCTAAGTGACGGCGACAAAGATCGAATCACCCGGATTAACCGTCTTTCCGAAAGCGTAGGAGTGGAAGCATTCCTGCAGGATGAAGGCGGGGATGAGGACACTGCCTCCGAAGCCGACGCTCCATCCTCACAACCGATTTCTCAAGCGTCTCTGAAGACGAACGTGCCTGCACCCACACACAGCAGTACCAATGCGAGTCACAGGTCGAGCTTGTGCAATGCGCTGGGCGAGATCAAGGGCACATTAGTCAGTAGTCCGTCCGCGACCTCAATCTGGCGAATTGCGCCGAGACCAACGGACGGGCCGCAGAAGCTGTCCGTCTGCTGGAAAGATATTTGGAAATGGCGCCCGCCGCGCTCGATGCTGATGAATCGCACGCCCGCATCGCGGATCTGAAATCGCTGCTGAGTTTGCCGGGACAGAATGGGATAGAAATTCGCCGGCTCTATGCGTCGGTATACGGCTCGCTTGCGGAGCGTAAATATGATCGTGCACTGACAGATCTCAAAAAGGCCAGCGACCTGGCTCCTGAATTCGCCCTCACCAAATGGAAACTGGCGTTGTTGTACGAAGCTATAGGGGACATCGATCGAGCGCGGGAAAATTTCATTCGCTACCAGGAGCTGACGTCCGAGCAAAGCGCCAAAGATGAGGCGGCGCTACATCTCACCACATTGGACGCGAAACGATCCAAGTACGACGAGGAGGTGGACGCAGCGGAGGATATCGTCGCCGATTTGTTTAACCGGTCGATGAAGCTGACTTTCAATGGATCGGAGAAACGCAGCGCGTTGCGGGTAAAGCGGGCACGAGTGAAAAAGAAAGAGGAAAGCAAAGCACGGAACCGAGTCGGCGGCTTTGCCATTCCTTTCGCCTATGCCCAGCAGCAACTGGCGCGGGCCAGTGAACATCTTCAGATCGCCTTGGCTCTGTTCCCGCTGGGTGTTGAGGCCAACCAGTTGATGGGACTGATCTTTTTACAGGCAAACGATGGACATTCGGCAATCAAGAGTTTTGATGTAGTGGCCAGTCAAGGCCTGCCGGTTGCGTTTTATGCAGAGATGCGGGGCCACAGGCAGGACCAGGCGGTGAAGTGCGAATTGAGTCGAGATCGGCTGCGGTTGATCTTCCTGTCGTCCTACGACAAGAAAGGGAATCCGGCGCCACCCAGCAAACCGGCGGGGGAAGACGGCCTGGGTGACATGGTGATCGAGCCTTCTGCTCCACGCCAACAGGGATTCGATTCCCTCGACTTAACGTTGGGCGAGATCAAGAAAGTCGAGACCGACAAAGGTCTGCTCAAACTGAAACTGGCGCAGCAGGAAATCACGCTGTCTCCAATTTACTTGCCTTCCTTCACACCTATTGAAGGTCCGCAGGCGCGAAGATTTGCCAACAACTACACGCGGTTGTTTGTTCGCTATCCAGGGCTGGAGGATTCCAAGCTGGGAACCGAAGGCATGAGCGGGGGCGAGAAGTTCAAGATGGGATACAACATTGCCAACGCCAGCGTGGATATTGCGATGTCAGGCTTCAGCCCAATCAGCGCGATCTCAAGCGTGCAGGACGCCATAGACATCACTCGAACCATCCGCGCAGCCATGGTTTCGCTGAGTGTAAGCTTTGCGACATGGGAGAAAAGTGTGGACGACCAGCAGCAACTCCTGGCGGGCAAGTCGTTCAAGTCGATTCCCATCCAACCTGTGAATCTGGGATTCGTGCAGGAGATGAAATAAGGAAGACTCAGCAATTTCAAATCAGGCTATTCTGTTTTCTCGAAAAGTCTTTGACTTCGCTCACGGCAAGGTAGCGCCGGCGTCCCCGCCGGCATTTATGCAGCTAATTATCACCTGGCAAAGGGCCGGCGGGACGCCGGCGCTACGGCTGCCGTGCGGGCAATAAGTAATGGGCGAAGGCTTAGCTGGCCGCCCAGTACGGAGATCAAGCTAAATGGGATATGGCAGCGTCCAAGCGGTGGAACTCGTTTTCCTGCTGCTGATGCTGTTCGTGGTGGCTTTTGGAGTGCTGGCACGGAAGCTCAAGATTCCGTACCCGATTGTTCTCGTGGTTGCCGGAACGCTGCTGGGATTAATTCCTGGAATTCCAAAAGTCGCACTGAATCCTGATCTTGTTTTCTACGTAATCCTTCCGCCACTTCTTTACTCCGCCGCGTGGGAAACGTCATGGCGTGAATTTTCCTACAACCTGGTCAGCATTCTGCTTCTGGCTTTTGGGCTGGTTTCTTTCACGGTGATCGGCGTGGCGCTGGGTGCGCCGTGGCTGTTGCCCGGATTTGACTGGAAAATCGGATTGGTGCTGGGCGCTGTTGTCGCGCCAACGGACGCGCTGGCAGCGACATCCATCGCCCAACGCATTGGCCTGCCTAAGCGCATTACCGACATTCTGGAAGGCGAGAGCCTGGTCAACGATGCTACTGGGCTGTTAGCCCTTGAGTTTGGCATCAGCATCCTCCTAAAAAACGAAACACCCACTGCGAGTGATGCAGTGCTGCGCCTGACCTACTTGATTGTCGCCGGTATCGCCGTGGGTCTAGTCACGGGTTGGATTGTGAACTGGATCGAACGGCATATTGACGATGGTCCAATCGAAATTGCCATCAGCATCATGGTGCCGTACGCGGCATATTTCACGGCGGATGCGCTGCATGCCTCGGGAGTTCTGGCGGTCGTCACCTGTGGACTTTTTCTTACGCGCAGGAGTTCGGAGTTCTTCTCACCGGGCGTCCGTCTGCAGGCATGGGCAGTATGGGATGCTTTGACCTATATCCTGAACGGCCTCGTATTTGTGCTCATCGGCCTGCAACTTCCTTACGTGCTGGCGGGAATCCAGGGCTACAGTTTGGGGAGATTGGTTTTGGATGGCGCTCTCTTCAGCGGGCTGGTGGTTGCACTTCGTTTGATCTGGGTTTTTCCGGGCGCATTCGTTGGTCGATTGATCCGCACCCGCGTGCTTCACCAGAACCCTAAGCCGCCAACGGCGCGGGGCATAATGGTCCTGGGGTGGGCTGGTATGCGCGGGGTAATCGCGCTGGCGGCAGCCATCGCATTGCCGCAGACGCTGGCAGATGGGAGCCCGTTTCCGCAGCGCAATCTGATCATCTTCCTTGCATTCAGTGTAATTCTGGTGACCTTGGTGGGTCAGGGGCTGACGCTTCCATGGCTGGTCCGCGTTCTTCGCGTGTCCGATCCGTCCGGCCCTAATCTTGAGGAGGAGGCTGCGCGCCGAGAGGTTTTGCAAGCTGCACTCTCATACCTGGAAGAATCGCGAAAGAAAAAT
>DATHJP010000306.1:0-5944 GCA_035489695.1 Terriglobales bacterium | reverse complement strand
CAGGACGAATCACGCGAGCGGGAAGCAGAAGAGTGGAGCGAAGGACTGATCGGCGATGCATCCGCGCAGGGGTGAGGTTTGGTGGGTATCGTTTGATCCCTCCCTTGGTGGCGAAATCCAAAAGACACGCCCGGCAATCATCATCAGCAACAATGCTGCGAACGCCGTGTTGAATCGTGTCATCGTAGTTCCAATCACAAGTCAAACAGCGAAAGTCTATCCTGGGGAAACGCTGGTTACACTTAATGGTGAGCAGCGTAAGGCGATGGCCGACCAAATAACGACCGCCTCGAAACCAAGGCTGCAGAATAAGCTTGGGAGTCTGTCTCCTGCGGATATGACGCTGGTGGAGAACGCGGTGCTGCTGCAGATGGGTATTCGGCGCTGAAGTTCCCAGCGCTCCTCTACCACACTGAAGCGGGTTCGAGATAAGAAACATCAAATAAGCACAAAGGACGCGAAGTCGATTGCGTTAGCTGCAGAGCGACTTTATGTGCCTTGCGACAAAAAATTGGTCGGGTAAACACGAATACAGCTAGCTGCCAGGAGTTCTTATGCGTGAAGTTGTTATCGTTTCTTCTGTTCGCACCCCTGTTGGACGGGCGTTCAAGGGTACGCTCCGCGCTACTCGTCCTGACGAATTGGCCGCGGTCGCGATCAAAGGCGCGCTGGAGCGGGTGCCGCAGGTTGATGTCAAGGAGATCGAAGATGTGATTCTGGGCTGTGCAATGCCGGAGGCGGAACAGGGGATGAACGTGGCGCGTATTGCGTCTTTGCGGGCTGGGCTGCCGGTTGAAGTTTCGGCGCTGACTATCAATCGCTTCTGTTCGTCTGGGTTGCAGGCGATTGCCATGGCGGCTGAGCGCATCATGGGTGGTGGAGCGGAAGTGATCGTTGCGGGGGGAACAGAATCGATGTCCATGATTCCGATGGGTGGGCACAAGATTTCACCTAATCCCTGGCTGGTGGATCATTATCCTGACGCGTATCTTTCCATGGGATTGACGGCGGAAAGACTGGCGCAGCGTTTTGGGATTACGCGCGAGGCTGCTGATGAATTTTCATTGCGCAGTCATCAGAAGGCGCTGGCCGCGATTCAGGCGGGGAAGTTCAGCGACGAGACTGTTCCGGTGCCTGTGAGCTTCACCACTCCGAATGGGTCGAAACCTAAGCGACAAGAAATTACTTTTAAAGTGGACGAAGGGCCGCGCGGCGATACTTCGCTCCAAGCTTTGCTTGCGCTCAAACCGGCGTTCCACGCTAAGGGCACGGTCACGGCGGGGAACTCTTCGCAAATGTCGGATGGGGCGGCGGCGGCGGTGTTGATGTCCGCCGACCGGGCAAAGCAGCTCGGAATTACGCCGCTGGTCCGCTACATTTCATTTGCTACGGCAGGATATAAGCCGGAGGAAATGGGGTTGGGGCCGGTGTTTGCTATTCCTAAAGCGTTGAAGATGGCAGGACTGAAGCTGTCGGATATTGATGTGATTGAATTGAATGAAGCTTTTGCGGCGCAGTCACTGGCAGTGATCAGGGAGGCGGGGCTCGATCCGGAGCGCGTGAATCCCAATGGCGGGGCCATCGCGCTGGGTCATCCCTTGGGATGTACTGGGGCGAAGCTGACGGCGACCGTCATTCGGGAATTGAAGCGGCGTAATGGGCGCTATGGCATGGTGACTATGTGTGTGGGTGGAGGGATGGGAGCCGCGGGGATTTTCGAAAATCTTTAAAATCTTTAACCACAAATGGCACGAAGGTTCACGAAGGAAGACCTTTTGTTGCTGTAACGGTGTTGGGTCGTCCTTCGTGGAACTTCGTGTCCTTCGTGGTTAAAGATTTTTCTCTCCGTTGTGACATCTGACCTAGAAATGGATGCACCTCCGCGTGGAGCATAGATTCCGGGAGGTCTCGTTATGGCCACAGCTCCCGGCTATCGACTCACGGCACAACAAGTCAGCCATGCCATTATTACTGCCGCAATGAAAGTCCACACCGAATTGGGTGCGGGGCTGCTTGAGAGCACCTACACCGCGTGTCTTCAATATGAGCTCAACGCGGGAGGATGCAGGTGCTTGGCCCAAGTCGGGCTTCCTGTCGTTTACCGGGGAGTCAGACTTGAACTTGGTTACCGCATGGATTTGGTGGTGGAAGACCTCGTGGTGGTGGAGATTAAGTCTGTCGACAACATCTCGCCAGTTCATCAGGCACAGATCCTTTCGTACCTAAAGTTGAGTGGCAAATCTATTGGACTGCTAATAAACTTCAATGTTGTGCATTTGAGGGACGGCATTAAGCGGTTTGTTAGCGGGACTGGGTGGAAGTAAAGGCGATAAACCACAAAGGACACGAAGGTACACGAAGGAAAAGCGAGCTGAGCTGGAGAATTCTTCGTAGACCTTTGTGTCCTTTGTGGCTAAAAGGGGTTTGAAATGGCGACTACTGCAATTCCTGCTACTAGGATCTCTGGCGGCAGTTTTCTTCTTGAAGAGCGGAAGGGCGACGAAGTCTTCACTCCGGAAGACTTCACCGAGCAGCATCAACTCATTGGGCAGACGGCGGAAGAGTTTGCCATCAACGAGATCGTCCCCAATATTGAAAAGATGGAGCATAAGGATTTTTCTGTTACTCGCGATCTGTTGAAGAAGGCGGGTGAACTCGGGTTGAGTTCGGCGGAGATTCCGGAAGCTTACGGCGGACTTGAAATGGACAAAGTCACCGCCGCCGTCATCGCCGACCACATTGCGAAGTACGCTGGTTTCGCCACCACTTGGGGCGGACATACGGGTATCGGTACTTTGCCTATCGTGTATTTCGGGACTGAGGATCAGAAGAAAAAATATCTGCCGCGACTGGCGGCGGGAGAAATTGTTGGGGCCTACGCTTTGTCGGAGGCTTCTTCGGGATCCGATGCGCTGAATTGCCGTGCGCGGGCTCATCTTTCGCCTGACGGCAAGCATTACATCCTGAATGGCGAAAAGATGTGGATCACCAATGCCGGATTTGCTGATTTGTTCACGGTGTTTGCCAAGGTGGATGGTGAGAAGTTCTCAGCTTTCCTGGTGGAGAGAACATTTCCTGGTTTTTCGGTGGGAGCGGAGGAGCACAAGCTGGGCATTCGGGGGTCTTCGACTTGTCCAATCATTCTTAATGACTGCAAAGTGCCTGTCGAAAATCTGCTTGGCGAAATTGGTAAGGGACACGTCATCGCTTTCAACATTCTTAACGTTGGGCGCTTCAAGCTGGGAGCAATGTGCGTGGGCGGCGCGCGAGTCTCTCTGGAAAACGCCATTGGATATGCCAAGCAACGGAAAGCGTTCAACAAAGTGATTGCCGATTTCGGTTTGGTTCGGGAAAAACTGGCCAACATGGCGGTGGGTATCTATACCGGAGAGGCGATGGTGTATCGCACGGTCGGCATGATGGATGTGGCGCTGGGAGAGGTGGACAAGTCGGGCGCGAATGCCATGCAGGAGATGCGCAAGGCGATTGAGGAGTATGCCGTCGAATGCTCCATCATCAAGGTGTGGGGCTCGGAGATGATTGATTACGTCGTCGACGAGACGGTGCAGATCTATGGTGGATATGGCTTCGTTGAGGAATATCCCGCGGAACGCGCTTACCGGGATGCGCGGATTAATCGTATCTTCGAGGGCACGAATGAAATCAACCGGCTCATTATTACTGGCTTCCTGCTGAAGCGGGCGATGTCAGGACAATTGCCACTGATGCCCGCCATCAAGAAACTGATGGACGAAGTTCTAGCGGGACCGAGCCTGGCGGAAGAACTCGAAGGCCCGTTGGCGGACGAACGCAAACTTGTGGCGCAAGCGAAGAAGCTTGGATTATTTGCATCTGGGGCGGCAACGCAGAAATATATGCAGGCGATTCAGGATCAGCAGGAGGTCATGGGAGCGATTGCGGATATGGTGATCGAGACCTATGCCATGGAATCGGCGGTACTGCGGGCGCAGAAAATTGCTGAGCGCAACGGGGAGAAAGCCGCTTCCCTGCCGATTGCGATGACGCGAGTTTATCTGTCACAGGCAATGGAGAAGGTCGAAGCGGCAGCGAAGAAAGTCATTGCGGCCGTGGCGGAAGGCGACATGCTGCGGACGCAATTGGCGATTTTGCGACGCCTGGCCAAGCATGAGCCGTTCAATGTGATTGAGTTGCGTCAGCAGATTGCGCAGAAAATCATTGAGCGGGGGAAATACACGCTGGCTTAAAAACTTGAACCACAGAGGACACAGAGGAACACTGAGGAAGAAAACCTTTAACCTCTAGTCTTCAATTCTTCCATTACGCTCTGGATCAACTCTTTGGCATCGGTGAGGCTCTTCATGATGATTTGGATATCCATCACCGGCTTGCCGGGCCGGCGCTGGCTTTGGCAGTAGACGCCATGCTGACCGACCAGGGCCATGGCATCGGTAATCATGTCCATGGTTACGGCGAGGCGGCCTCTCGGGACGCCCATCATCGTCTCGTAATGTTGTAACTCTTCCTGCTTTTCGTTGAATACGGGCATGGGATGATTGTATCGTCTCGGCATTCAGCATTCGGAAATCAGCATTCAGCAATCAGCATTCAGCCTCTTTGGTTCGTGGCGGATCCCCAGAAAAACCGCTCTATCGCATTTGCTAACCGAGGCGCTCGCCGGATAGTCTATTGAACTTGGACTCGGCGCTTTACGGCTGAGTGCTGAATGCTGAATCCCTCGTACAGGAGAAACCATGCAAAAACGCATCGCCCTTCTAACATTGTTCACCATGATCTTCGCCATGCTTGCCACTGCTCAGCAGGACAAGAGCAAGCGGCCCAGCCCACCGGCAAAGGCACAGTGCCAGTTCCCCGATGCCAAGACCATTAAGGTGGATTATTCGAGCCCGCGCACCCACGATCCCAAGACCCACGAGCCGCGCAAGATTTATGGTGGACTTGTGCCTTATGGGCAAGTTTGGCGAACTGGGGCTAATGACGCGACTTCGTTGGTGACAGATACCAACCTAACGGTTGGCGGCAAAGACGTGCCGGCGGGCAGCTACACCATCTTTACCATACCTGGTCAGGATAAGTGGACGCTGATTATCAGCAAGAAGACGGGCGAATGGGGTATCCCATACCCGGGAGAAGGTGATGACCTGGCTCGGGTGGACATGAAGGTTTCGCAACTGCCATCACCGATGGAGAACTTCACCATCTCTTTTGACCAGGCGGGTGGGAATTGCACCATGAACCTGGACTGGGAAAATACGCGGGCGTCGGTGGAGTTTTCGGAGAAGAAATAGTCGAGCTTCGCTCGACTGGACAGGCGAGTCGCCTGTCCCTACGTGGGCTGTTTATACGTAGGCATTAAGTACGTGGACAAATTAGTTGGCGGGTTTCCAGCGCAGGACTGGCTTGCGGGCGGCGGCGACTTCGTCCAGCCGGGATACGCGCGTCGAGTGCGGGGCGTCGAGGACCAGTTGCGGATCTTCTTCTACTTCTTCCGCGATTGAGCGCATGGCTTGGATGAACAAGTCCATTTCCTCTTTCGACTCACTCTCAGTGGGCTCGATCATCAGCGCTCCAGGCACGATTAGGGGAAACGCCGTCGTGTAGGGATGAAAGCCATAATCGATCAGACGTTTCGCGATGTCCATGGTCTTCACGCCTCTTCTTGCCTGTAGCTTGTCGCTGAAAACCACTTCATGCATGGTGGGCGTGGAGTAGGGTAGATCGTAAATTCCTTCCAGACCTTTGCGGATGTAGTTGGCGTTGAGCACCGCATCTTCCGTAGTCTGACGCAAACCGTCGGGGCCGTTGGCAAGAGTGTAAGCCAGGGCGCGGACGAACATTCCAAAGTTGCCGTAAAAGGCGCGCACCCGTCCTACCGACTGCGGGCGGTTGTATTCGAAGGCTAGCGTGCCATCCGGCTTGGTGATGACGACTGGCTTTGGAAGGA
>DATHJP010000305.1:0-3211 GCA_035489695.1 Terriglobales bacterium | reverse complement strand
ATAGACTCCGACCTCGATCTCATCCAGTTCAGCGTTGAGCTTCTTCGCCATCGTGTCTTGCAAAAGTAGCATACGATTGCCTCTATCGGCACCAAGGATTAGGCCGCAAGGAACAGGTAACTGTTGAAACATCGCCATTTCACCAACAATGCGATCGCGAGTGTAGAGACCCGGAGAGATTAGGAAATTCCCCGTTAAGGTTTGAGGAACCAGTATTTTCCGCGTTCGAGAGAGCGTTTGAAACGCTTTCTACATGTAAAAACTAGCGACCCTTGGCTTCGTAACCCAACAGCCATCTTTCGCGCTGCTTATGTTCCACACTCGCCGCCATACTGTTTGCAGTGGGCCAACCGATTAGCCGGAACGAACTGAATTCCAACTGCCTTTATAATGTCTTTGGAGGAAAAACCAGTAATCCAAGCTGCGAGTATCACTCGGGACAGTCGAAATATCACCCGCCGGTTTTGAAGAACACCAGTGGTGTTCTGATCGGTTATGAAAATTTTCTACTGTACTTGATTCTTTAGCCGCTTACCAGCCGCGCGTTTGACGTGTTCTGATGGGATTGGTCGAGTTCTGAACGTAGAACTATCACGTTTTTATCACAACACTATCGCGGCTCCCGACTCTCTATTAAAAAAGTGGATTTCAAACGGGCGTGTATCACGATCGCATTGTTGGTGTAATGGAGATTTTTCAACAGTTATCGCAGACTATAGTCGCTCGTCGCAAACAAATAGCGTCCCATCCGCTTTGTCGTGGAAGACCCGATGTGCTGCCCCGGTTCTTGACACCCACATCTCGTAGCTCGTGAGGGGCTTGGGCAGAAACCACTGTGGGCGCTTGTCGCCGCACACATCTACAGCGCTTGCGTCGGGTATTGCGACAGTCATCAACTCTGGAGATGTCAAGCCGCTCCTGAACTTCGATGAGGGTTGTAGGGCGATGAAATACCGATATTCGGTACTCCAGTGCGAAGATTTCCAGTAGTAGCTGTGAATGATTTGAACGTCGGGCGGCTTGCTGAAGCCGAATACACGCTCGAAGTTGCGGCTGTCGTCCACCCAAGTGCCACCGCAACCGTTCAGAATTAGAACTACGAGAACCACAGAACAAGCCAGCAATCGCTGTGTCGTCATCGCTCTGTCCTTCGCAAGGGCCGCCTGAAACATTGTGCGCATAACTGATGAAAACAGGCGTTTACACCAACTACGGGGTTGTTGGTGTAATGGCGATGTTACGCCAACAACCGGACAGTCTCTGGGTTGAAGACAGTGACTCGAGGAATCAATTTCCGCCAAGCTGGCTGTGGATCGCGTCAAGAAGAGTTGATTTGCTGTCGTCCTGACCAAGGTCCCAAAACATCATTCCTCCAAGGCGCTTCTGAATTACATATTTTGCCTTAATGGCGATCGATTGCGGATCCTCGTAGCTGATCATGATTTTGGTCTCTTTGTTGTATAGCCACGGCACTTTGACGTGCCCACGGCAGCACGTTTGATACTTCGCCGGAAGCAATGAAACAGCTCAAGAGTGCTGGTGTGCCAGAGTCGGTCATTCTAGCAATGATCCAAGCGGAATAGGAACTCTATGAGGTTCAGACGACAAAACGGCCACGTACGCAGAGTGCGCGGCTGGTGGATGATTGACTATCTCCAATTTTCGATTGACGACCAGAACAAACTCGTGCGAAAGCGGGTTATCTCAAAACTGGCTCCCGCGATGATGCACGGAGCCTGGGGCTCCATGTTGTTGCCCCCAGCTCCGATAATGGAAGCTCAACGCGAATACATGGCAGGGGTGAACAACGCAAATCGTGAAGTTCTAATCGCACACCAAAAGATGGAAGCTGAGCGCAATGCGGCCTGAGCCGCGTATGCTGCACCATATTTGGGCAATTGACCCCGCGCATGCTCAGGCATACCGTAGGGTCGCGCGCGAATAGTCCTTCCGCCGTTGCGCCAGCGGTGGGTTCCTTTCACCCTCTAGCCGAACGAAAGGAGCGCATCCATGTTTACACGGGTAGTCGAATTGGTCAGCAAACAACGCAAGGCACGAGAACTTTCCAGCACGATCAACGAAAAGATAGTACCGATCCTCAAAAAACAACCGGGGTTTGTAGATGAGATTGTTCTTGTCTCAGATGCGGACTCAAATCGCGTCTTGGCGCTCAGCTTTTGGAAGACGAGAGAGGATGCAGAGCGTTACCAGCGGGAGCAGTACAACAGTGTTCGCGATGCTCTGCAGCCCCTGCTGGAGGCCGAACCAGTGGTGCGCACGTTTGAGGTCCATACCTCAACCGGGCACAAGATCACAGCCGGCAAGGCTGCCTGAGCGAAACTTTAAGAATAATCACAAGGCGAGTCTCTAGGCTCGCCTTACTGATTAGATAGAGTTCTGGAGAGGAGGCGTTATGCCGACCGCTTCTGTTGGCGTTCTCTAATAATCTCGAATATGGAGGTCAACGTGTGGCCGTTTTTTAGCTCAGCCACAACGTCGACGCCCAGAGATTCTGCGGCTTCGTCAAGTTTCTGAATCGCGAGGAGGAGTGACTGACGTTCAAGGTCACCCAGCTCCCCGAACATCCGGTCAACGAGATCGCGGTAGGATTCAGGTTTGGCCATGCGGCTCCGAGCCTAACGGGAGTGATCAGCAAAGCGCACACCATCCGGCAAGCGCCGCTTTTCAAGGTAGGCGAAGCACTGCTCATCAGTCGCTAGGTGTTTGGCTACTTCTATCACTCTCATAGTATTTTCCCCGCTTTGATGTCAGCCAATTCTCTCTTGATCTGCCGCAGGCGTCCCATTCGTTCCACGTTCAGTTCTTTGTCCTTTACGGTGTGACTGTGGTAGACATCGTATGCCGCGTTATGCCGAACTAGGAGGTTGATCTCGTCTCGCAATTCCTGAACCCGCTTCAGTACGACATCCCGATTCATGCCGAAAGATTACTCTTGATAGGCATCGGTTGCACGATGTTCTCAGGCGACTTCATTTGGAATGCAGACTATCAATCCTCTGCATGATCCGCTCTGCCCACTGAATACTCGCCTCAATCACGCGGTCGGTGATCGGTGTGCCGTTGGGCATTCCGAACAGATCATCTGCTCTTTGCATGTGCATGGCGGTCAGGATCGCTGCCATTAGTCCAATCACGCGCTTGCGCCCTTCTTCCATTTGCTCTTGGCTAAAAATCCTACATCTTCGCCTTT
>DATHJP010000304.1:0-2870 GCA_035489695.1 Terriglobales bacterium | reverse complement strand
CACTAACTTCTTCCGAGTGAATTGCAATATCAAGCTCAGCGTCGCGCAGGCCGGCACCACATGAGCCCCCACGATTAACGGCGCAGCGTTTAGAAACCGGTGGCTGGCCGCGAAATCCCCATCGCACTGCCAAAGGCCCTCGAAGTCGCGTTCTGGTCTATGACGGTGCCGCCAGCCTCCGGCGTTCCAGATCTCCTCGAACGCCGTTTAACCGGCCAAACTCTGCCAATTATCCGGCTGGGTCGATACGACGGAGTTCCGCAAGCATTTTCGTGAGGCGATTGCCGATACGGTCGAGGAGTCGACGAGCGTGGTCTTCGGATAGCGTGCGGCGGAACATCTCGAGGACATAGCGCGCCGTGTCTAGGGAATTCAGCAGGCTGGGCAAGTCAGCGCGAAACGACGCGGGCGAGCGCAGGGCTTGCGGGCATGGGACCTGATGGCGGGGATGCTCGCGCGCCAGATGATATTCGCGCTGGAGATCGGGTTGAGTGATTTCGAGGTACAGCAAAGTCATCTCAGGACTGGTGTGTCCGAGTAACTCCATCACTCCGGTGAGAGTGACTCCTGAGCGCAGCATCTCCGTCGCATAGGTATGTCGACTTTGATGGGGGACTAGCCGGGTGTTGATTCCAGCCGCAACCACGACCTGTTGGAATGAGGCGCGCAGATTGCGGATTAATGTTTGGCGGGCGCGATTCCGCGGTAACAGGAAAGAACCGGGATTTGCGTCACTTTGCGAACGCAAGTCGAGCAGACGTTGGATGATCTGGCGTACGAATGAATCCACCGGAACCAGGCGTTCTTTTTTGAGTTTGCCGAGCGGCACATGGATAGCCCACTGGTCCGGCCCAACGGGATGTAGACAGTCGGCGGCCAGGTCGACACACTCGCCAATCCGCATACCGGTGTGGCGTTGCAGCAGCAGAAGGTTGCTGGCGAGATCGTTACGGCGCAGGAGTTCCTGCTGAATCATCTCATCCTGTTCTGGCAGTAAGGGGCGAGGCAATCTTTTCTCGCGGCGCGGAATGTCTTCCCGTGTGAGCAGGTGAGACAAGGTGAGGATCTGTTTACTCCAAGCCAGTTCTTCCAACAAACCGCGCAAAAAGACAATACGGAGGATGAACGTGGATTTGGCGAGTGGTGGAATGCGCGAACGCGTTTCGGTCAGCCAGCCGAGAATATGCGGATCGCGTCGCAATTGTTCCAGGCGGCAGACCTCGCGGTGCTGCTCGCCCAAATAACGCAGAAAACTGCGGAGGGTAGTGCGATAGGCTTCAAGAGATGCGGGACTGAGCGCAGTGGTGAGGGATTCGGCCGCACGCTCGAACAGCGGCTCCAGCGGATGGCCGACAAAATGTCTCATGACTGAGCAGCAGGAATACGCCGGATCTGCTGCGCGACGGCCCGGGCGTACTGCTGAAAGACATCCTGTGAAGAGATCTGAACGTATTCCAGCGTGGTTTGAATCTTGGAATGCCCCATGAGTTGCATTAGCGCCGGCAAACTGACGCCGCCACTGAGCATGTCTGTTGCGAAGGTGTGTCTAAATCGGTGGGGATTCGCCTTCGTCACGCTAGTAATACGACGGTGATGACGGAACAGCGAACGCAATCCGGCGGCTGTCAGTCGCCTTCCGCGTGCATGCCCTTTGAGGCCGACGAATAAGGGCGCGCCGCAATTCGGTGGGCGTTCCAGCAGCAGGTAATGATCCAACAGTTGGAGCGTTTCCGCAGCTAGGGGCAAGCAGCGGGGTTTGCCGCCCTTGCCGCACACTCGCAACTGTGATTCGGAGAGCAACAGATCGTCGCGGTTGAGCGCGCGTACCTCGCACGAGCGGAGACCGTCGAACAGCATAAGACCCACGATGGCCAGATCCCGCGAGGTTCGGAAGCTGGTCCAGAACTGCTCGACTTCTTCCTCTGATAGTGGCAGGATGACGCGCTTGGGTGTCCTCACGCGTGACCGGCTCAAGGCCGGAAGCGGCCGTCCGATGCCGAGTGGGAGCGGGCGCCAATAGCCGTACTGAAAACCAGGGACGAAGGAAGTTTGTGTGGGGGGAAAGGCGAGCCGCAAAGCCCGTTCTGCAATACCCACGCGACGATTGATCGTAGCTGCGGCAGGTTGCGGTTGCCGATTGGTTTGGAAGCGGATATAGTCGAGCAGCGTGGATTCGGCTTTCTCGTTGATGGCCGTAGTTTGGCTTACCTCTACCCACCAGCGCAGAAAATTAAGTAGGTCGTAGGCATAGCTGCGTAGCGTAGTTTCCGCCACGCTACGCACTCTCTCCTGATCCAGGAAGCGATTGACCCATTGCACTTCTTGGCCGTTATCTTCTACGACACGAAACGGGCTGCGCGCGTTTTCCAGGCCGCGTTGTTCAAGCACACGAAAGTTCATGGGACTGCCTCTTCCAGCAGGCGTTGAAACTGCCTGCCCTCTCCACCGCGGGCAAAGAAGCTATTGGGATCGTGGCCATCGGGCAACTCCACCCGTAGCACCGTCACTCCTTCTTTCAACAAGCGCCGCGATAGCTGTAGCGCGGCTTGTTGGCCGCTGCCATTGACATCGGAATCGAATGCAAGGTAAACGGTTCGGGAAATGCCGTCACAAAGTTGTTGGAACTGCTGTGCGTTCAAATGGCTGCCTATCGCGCAGGTGACGTTGCGGAATCCGGCTTGCCAGAGTGCAGCCAGGTCAAACAGTCCCTCCACCAGAATGACTTCCGGGGATTGCTTCACTCGTTCCCACGCATAGAGCCCGCCTTTGGCGCCTGGCAGGAAACGATGTGCCGGGGCGTTCACAATACTGCGCCCATATAAGTTCGCTTCCAGAGGAAACACCACACGCTGACTGAAGGTGTCGTAACC
>DATHJP010000303.1:0-2028 GCA_035489695.1 Terriglobales bacterium | reverse complement strand
ATCCGGGCTCTCCACGGTCACCCTCAATACGCCCGGTACACCCGCGATGCCGTCATTGGCGAAGCCGATGATCAGCCCCAAATAGCCGCTGTCCCTATAGCTCCAGATGAATGACGGCCTCACCCGATAGCCAATTCGGCGACTGATCCGGTCGAACGATGCCGGATATGCCTGGTAGTAGCTCGTCAGATTCTTTGCGCTGATCTGGTGAAAGTTCCAGAGCGACCAGTAATTAGCCCCGATATCGATTACGTGAGCGATCATGTTTTCTGCCGGGGATATCCCTTCATGCGCGGCACCCGCATCGGGAGGCTTGCCAGGAAGTCCTTGCTCGAGCAATGCGGCGATCCACGGCGGGCGATTGCTGAGCGCTTCAATCTGCTCATTCTCGATAAAAATGGTGTCGCTGCGAATCCAGTTGTTGCTGCGGACCGTCCGGTCTACAAGTTCTGAATTGCCCACACGGCTGTAATCCGGTTGAGTATTGGTCAACAGGGGAGTCTTCTTGAAGTACTCGAGCTGAACTCCGAGCATATTGGTCCAGGTCCGCTCTGCTGTCAGGTAATCAGGGAAAGGATTGTTGGCAAATGGCCAGGTGTGCCCTTCACCCCAAAAGCCATACATAAACGTATCGATAAACTCGATGAGCGGATTGCCATCGAATTCCGCTGCCAATAGGCCAACCAGTTCTTTGAATGCCTGCTGGAAAAAAGGATGGTCATACCGGGGCTGATAGCGAGAATGCGGGTTCTGCAAGTATCTTTGCGCCGAAGCGCTGCTTTCCTGATCGCTGAGGACTAGATCAACTTTCGGCACTTTGTCGAAGACAAAATCCGGGAGGGCCGCTTCGTGTGTATAGTCTGGAGCGCACATCTGAACTCGGAATCCGACCCGCTTGTCGTTCTTCTTCGCCAATTCAAAAACGAGCTTCAAATAATCGGGCAACTCCAGGCGCCCAGGCCGCGGCTGTACTTCTCTCCAGGTCGGACGGATATAAAGTTGCTGGCCCAATGGAAATCGAACCAGGTCTTCGATCGCCTGAGGAATATTGTCTGACTTGATCTCCTCCGTGCCACTGTCTGCCGTGATGTAGGTGACCAGTCCCTTGCCATAGTTCGGCACGACGTCTTCCGAGGAAGTAGTGGTCATCACCACGTCGTCAGTGGGAATGACGGCATCCGGCGGGTATTGCGGGAACGGACCCTGATTGAGGCGATCTCTCACCTGGGGACCGGAGCCGAAGTTGTAGTTTCCCCAGTTGTGGGCTGGAACCTTCGCCTCCGCTTTACCCATTCCAAGCTCCGCGGCTACGGCTACAGCTACCGTACTTTTTAGAAAGTCTCTACGCTGCATCGGAGCATGTCCTCCTCATCATTCGTTTTGAACTTCGGACAAGCTGGCCAGAACTCCAACTTCCGGGGCAAATGGAATCGGGGTGGAAATGAAAAGTATACAATAGGTTTCGAAAGCATCCGCAACATGCAACAGTCCCTCAGGAACGACCTTCGAAAGCTGAAAGCCGCGACTACGATCTGGCTTTGGGTCGCTCTCATTGTGTTTGCGTCTTGGTCGCCCGCTGCCGCGGCGGACATCCCGACCGGCAAGGCTCAGATTCAGGGCGGCAATCTGCGCGTTGAGTTTGATAACCACCTGCGTAGCCGGGTGGTGGCCTGTTTCGACAAGAAGGAGACAGTGATGGGGCCGTTCACTGCCTCCGAGACTGTGACAGCCGCCGACAAGCGTTGGACTGGATTTCTCCTGACCTCGCTTAAGCACGGGCGCACAAAAGACGCTTTCGGGGAGGGAGAGCGGCTCACCGTCGAAGGAAAGGCGGGAACGCTCACAAAGATGGTGTCGGTCACCGTATACGACGACTTTCCTGCGATGGCGTTCTTTGAGGTCCAGTACACCAACACCGGAACGTCCAAACTCGCGATCAACAGTTGGACCAATAACGCGTACGCGGTGAACGCGCAACGCAGTGTGGGCGCGCCAGCTTTCTGGTCTTATCAGAGCGGCTCCTACGAG
>DATHJP010000302.1:0-8160 GCA_035489695.1 Terriglobales bacterium | reverse complement strand
GCCATCCGGCGGATGGAAGGGAACTCCCTAACCGAGGAGCAAGTGGAACAGATGGGCGAGGCCTTGATGAAACTGGAAAGCAAAATTGCCGAACTTGCAACCCACTTCAATCTCACTCCCGCCGACCTCAACTTGGATCTCGGACCCCTAGGACGTTTGGTGGAGTAATTTATCTACAGGGGAGACGGTAGTTCGCCGAGTATTTTCCTGTAGACGTACTTTTTTTTGGATGTTGGTGCCAGATTCACAGCTTGGACAATTGACTTAGCTGACATGAGTTAGTAGCATCGTCGGGCAGCAACCAGATTCGCTGCGAAAAGTCGTCGTTTCCCCAACATCAAGAAGAAACTACATGGATAGACTACCGTCGTCATCCGGAACTCTGGTCGACATTCTGGATCGTGTTCTGGATAAGGGTTTAGTGGTCGCCGGCGACATTCGCATTTCCCTGGCGAACGTCGAATTGCTCACGATTCGCATTCGTCTGCTCGTGTGTTCTGTCGACAAGGCCGAACAAATCGGTTTGAACTGGTGGAAGTACGATCCCCACCTCACCATGCCGGCGGGGGTAGCTCGCCCTGTCCTTACCCCGGCCAAGCCCCCGGCTCGCAGGGCCAGAGCGCGAGTGCCTAATGCCAGACGCAAAGCTTAGCCGCATTTACTAGGAGGAAAGTTTCATGGCTGTCGAACGCATATCAGGTGGTTCAAGCCTGATCGATGTATTGGACCGGGTATTGGACAAAGGAATCGTAATCGACGCCTGGGTTCGCATTTCTCTGGTCGGCATCGATTTAATCACGGTCGAAGCGCGCGTGGTGGTGGCCTCGATCGATACCTATTTGAAATACGCGGATGCGGTCGGTCTCATGGGAATTGTTTCACGCCCGCAGTTGCCAGCGGTGGAACAACTGGAGGTCCCACTGGAAACTACCCGACGAGTTACTCGTGTCCCCGCCCGTCGTGGAGGCCGCCGTCGCGGATGAAGTTGGCTGTGGTTTCACGGAGTAGATCCTAATGGCGACCCCACAGCTGCGGCCCAAATCTAAGGTATTGGTTTCTCGCGATGCCGTAAGTGAATCGGCAGCTTTGCGACTGCTCTCCGCCGAACGTCCAGAGGAGATTTTCCCCATCCTCCTCGAGGAGATCGTCAAGCTTGGTTTCTCCCGGGCAATGATTCTGGAAGTAGACTTCGAAACTGGTGAAGTGAAACCCACTGCTTCTCTGAATTGTGATAATTCCTATCTTGCGAAGTTTCGTACTTCGCTCTGGGCCAGCGAGAATCCCATCGTTTCCGCCTTGCAAAATCC
This sequence comes from Terriglobales bacterium, assembly GCA_035489695.1. GTDB lineage: Bacteria > Acidobacteriota > Terriglobia > Terriglobales > Acidobacteriaceae > 40CM-3-55-5. The sequence goes on along the minus strand of DATHJP010000302.1, from coordinate 6,853 downwards.
CAATCCTGCCACCCTGCATCCCGATCATGGTGGCAGCCCCTGGTATGCCTATCCCATGATCTATCGCAGCTCCACTCGTTGTTGGGAAGCAGAAAGAGAGCGGCGGCAGGATTGCCTGGCAATCCAAAATTCTCGAATTACCAGAAAGTTGCAGTTCGAAGATCAGGTCTGCGTTACCTGTGGCATGCAAGCCTATGCCACGCTGTTGCTCGCTCAACTCCACAAGAACGCCACTGGAGCACATCTGGATCAGTTGCGGGCGCTGGCCGCACGAGCCAACGGTTACCTTTCCCGTCTCTTCAAGGTAGAGCATTACTACAACCGCATGCGAGACATGGAAGTAACCATTGCGCGCTTGCAGGCGGTAATGCAAAGCATGGCTGATCCCGTCATCCTCACTGACAGTCAGCATCGTGTAATCACCCAGAATAAGGCTGCTGAACGTTTCTTCCGCATCCCCGAGGGCGTCAGCGAGGGAGGCAAGCGGGCGGTTGAGTTGAACAACCTGCTATTCTCCGCCGCATTGTCATCCATGGTCGTCAGCGCCAGTGGCGCCTCTCGGGATCTCACTCTGGTGGATGTCATGGAAGGCGAAGAGGTGCTTTTCGAAGCCGTCTCCGCTCCCACCTTCAGCAAGGAAACAGTACGTACCGGAATGGTCACCGTCATGCGTGACGTAACTGATCTGCGTCGCGCCGATGAAGAAGTCCGCGCCAATCTGGAGAAGCTCCGCACGGCCGAAGAAATCGTGAGCCAGGATCGCGATCGCCTCAATCTGGTCATCGAGAACGTCGGCGACCCAATTATCGTTGCCGACAATTCGGCGAAGATTGTCCTGCTCGATCCCATGGCAAAAGATCTGTTCGGTTCTGCGGAAACCGCCAAGGATCCCCAGGTGGTAAAGAACCAGGCCAAACTCGACGCGTACCTGAATTCTTTTACTTTCTCCTTTTCCGACAAAGAAAACCGTACGATCTATCTTCACAACCCAACTTCCCGTACGGACACGGAATATGCCGCCAGGTCGGGCAAGATTTATGACGCCCGTGGACAGGTAGCCTACACCGTGACCGTGCTGCGTGATTTTTCTGCCTGGAAGAAACTGGAACAACTTCAGCTTGAAAGACGAATGTTGGAGATGGAGAAGTTTGCCGCCACCGGCCGTTTGGCGGGAACCATAGCCCATGAGATTAACAATCCTCTCGAGGCGATGAAGAATGCCATTCACCTGCTTGCGGGAAAACTGGATCCGCAACTCACCCCCATTTTTGAAGTTCTAAGGACCGAGAACGACAGAGTGACCCGCATTGTTCGACAGATGCTGGGGCTTTATCGTTACACAGCTCCCTTGGGTAACTTCGATTTGAACAATGTGGTGGAAGATACACTGGCGTTGTTTGCCCGTCCCTTGGAAAAGTCTGGAGTTGAGATACAGAAAAATCTGGGCAAACTTCCACCCATTAAAGGTTCTGCTGATCAGTTCCGCCAACTGCTTTCCAACCTGGTGGTCAACGCCAAAGACAGCATGAAATCGGGCGGCAAACTGGTCATTCAAACCGACGAAATTCTGGCGCTCGATGGCTTGCACAGTTCATTAAAACTAATTGTGGCAGATACCGGAGCCGGTATTCCTCGCGACATCCAGAAATCCATGTTTGAGCCCTTCATCACCACCAAGGGAGAAAAGGGAACCGGCTTGGGACTTTGGATCGTAAAAGGAATCGTAGAAAATCACGGAGGCCGCATTCGGGTTCGCAGTACGGTGGGCAGGGGAACAGTATTCAAGCTGACCTTCCCCATCGTTCGACAGGTACCCGTTGCTCCTTTGAAGTAATCGCGAGAATAAGAACGTGAAACGAAAATCTACCAAGCGAGACATTAATATGGCGACCAAGCCCTTAAGCAAACCAGCACGCAGAAACAGCGATCCGGGAAAAGAGGACTTGCACGTCCGAATTTCGGAGCGCCCCACGGCCCCGGAGACTTCTCCCGGCGAGGGTGGGCGTTACGTCTACGGCATCGTCGAAACTAAAGAGCACCTGAATTTCGGCAAGATCGGTATTGGCGGAGCGGGCGAAGCCGTGTACGGCGTCAATTATCAGGACATCGCAGCCGTAGTCAGTAAGACCGCGGTTGCGATCTTCGATCCGACCCGGGAAAACGCCCTGGCTCACGAACACGTGATCGAAACCGTAATGAAAAATTACACCATCATCCCCATGAGTTTCGGAACCGTATTTCGCACCGACGACGATATTCGGCAAGTGCTGAAAAGCATTTACAGTTCGCTGAAAGATGTCTTGAAGCAAATGGCGGGAAAGCTTGAATTCGGCGTGAAGGTTAACTGGGACCGCGACCAAATTATCGACGAGTTGCAGCAGCACGATGAAGAACTCCGCAAGTTTCACCAGGAGATCGTCCGCAAACAGTTGCAGTCCACCTATTTCGCTCGTATGCAGCTGGGCCGCATGATTGACAAAGCATTGGCGGAGCGTGCCACTCTGTACGTGCGCGAGATCTACGAGGCTCTTCGCAGTTGCTGTGTCGCGTCACGTGATAACCAGCCCATCGGCGACAAAATGATCATGAACGCCGCATTCCTGGTGGAAAGAAAACGTGAAGCCGAGTTCGATGCGGTGGTAAACAAACTAGCCAAAAAATACGGAAAACGCCTGAAGTTTAAATATACGGGGCCTTGGCCGCCTTACAACTTTGTGAACATACGTCTGAAACTTGAGCGAGGATCGGCTTCTTAAGCCGCACCGGAATGTTGGCTTGTCATGATTCTGCTTGATGACCTTTTTTTAGGCTTGCCGCTGAGCGGGTTGAAGTTTGTCTTCCGCACTCTGCAAAAGGTGGCCGAGGAGCAGTACACCGACACCGGACCCATTAAGGAACGTCTGTTGGAGTTGCAGTTGCAGTTGGAATCGGAAGAGATTACGGAAGCGGAATATGTCCAGCGCGAAGCTGAAATTATTCGCGAGCTTCGCGAGATCGAAAATCGTAAACGTGAACTGGCGGGATTGCCGCCGGAAAAGCGCGGCTGGTAGATGCGACTTCAGCTCGGGGAGAATAAGCCAAGTTCTATTCCAGGACGCTTTTGTTGAAGAAATCGGTCAAGACTAAAACCAAGAAGCTCGCCGGCAGAAAAGTCAAGAAGCTGCCTTCCACCGCGCCTGCCGCCCGGGACGAAGGTCCCCGCTTGCTCCCACTGGGGGAACCCAAGGAGCCTTCCCGTTTAGAGCATTACTTGGACCTTGCGGACGCAGCCCTGGGGGCGAAGAACAAGTCAGGATCTTAGGAAAGTTTCGGACGATAACTCAGGCAGCCTTCCGCCGGGAATAACTGTCCAGCGACTTCTCAGTTAACTGGCTGATATGGTGGTTGAACTTTCGCAAGTCAGAAATCAGTGTGGACATATCCGCGGTCGTCAGATGAGTTTGAATCAATCCGTAGGCTTTATCCGCGAAACGCTGCAAACCGCTGACGATGCTGGACAGTGGCAGTCCGTCCTTCTTGATTCTCTTGCCATAATCAGTCGCCACCTGGGTTGCATTCCCATTTAATTCGTCAGTATTACCAGCCAGTTGCTCTACCATTGCTTTTAACAACCTGCTCAGCTCGTCGTTCTGCAGAGCAGAAGAATTCTTTTTCTTTGAGGCCTCCGTCGCGCCGTCGGCAAAACTTGCGAAATTCTCTTTCATCAGAGACGACAGCCGCCACCCCGCCATCGGACCCGATTTCCGCGAATCTACTTTGTCGCGAACAGATTTGACCAGGGATTCAATTTCCACCGGTTTCACCAGATAGTCGTCCACCTGGTTCTGTATCGCTTGCAGTGCAGTCTCGAACGCCGGGTATCCCGTCAGAATGAAATTCGTACACTTCGGCTGAATGTGTCGCATCGCGCTGACCACCAGGAAACCATCACCCTCTTCGCCGATGTTCAAGTCGGAAATCAATACATCGTAGGGATTCGTATTAATCTCGAAAAGCGCGTCCGACACACTTTCTGATACATGCACCTCGAACCCTGACTCCTGCAAAACCGGCGGCAGCGTGAGCCGAATGCTCGGCTCATCGTCAACGAACAGGACACGAGGGCGGATTTTCGACTCGGCCATGAGTATTTCTCCTTGCGACGCGCAACTATAATTCGGCTGGGCAACACTGAAGAGCTGGCGGTTACGTGAAATCATACTCAGCCGCCTGCAAAACGCAAGCACCTCTGCAAAAGTCGACTATATCGCGGGCCCTTAATCACAGCCTGGGTGTAAACAGTGTCTGGGAAAGGCTAGGGAGGAGGGACAAATCAGTTGACCCTAATTTCGTCGGCAGTTGGATACAGTAAATCCTGTAGGAACCAGAATTCCTGTATGTAGCCCAACTGGGTAGTAAAACGAAGCTTAGGTGCTATGGGCAATCCGAGACAGCTATGGCATATTAGTAAACGGAAGCGTCTGGCTTCAGGGCTGCTGAACCCGCGCCGGATGTTAAAAGCAGGCCCTCATGCACGCTCGCTTTCCAGCATCTCGGGATCGTTTACTGATGGCACAGAAAGCCGGTCAGGCTCCCATTCAAAACCCGATGTCTTCCAAACCGGAGGAGATCCGCCTGCCAGTGACCCCAGCGCTTGAATCCGAAGTACAGCTTGCGGAAGAACTGCGTCAGAAAACCGAGCTGCTGAAGTTATCCAGAGAAGCGGTTCTAGTGGTTGACTTGTCCGACAAAATCGCCTTCTGGAGCGACGGAGCTGAGCAACTCTATGGCTGGAAACGGGCCGACGCTCTGGGCAGATCCCCGCTGGAACTGTTGCAGACCCAGTTGCCCCGGCCTGTCGCCCAGATCGAAACTATCCTTCGCCGTGAGCCGCATTGGGAAGGCGAACTGAAGCAAACTACCCGTTACGGGGCGCGTATTTCTGTCTCCAGCCGCTGGGCCCTTTGGCGCGATCTTTCTGGCCGGACCTTGGGACGATTCCAACTCGACAGCGACATCACCCGACGCAAAAATGTGGAACAGGAACTACGCGTCCTGTCAGGCCGCTTGCTGACCATCCGCGACGAAGAACGCCGCCGCTGGGCTCGTGAACTGCACGACAGTGTCGGTCAGCTTCTGGTCGGCATCACCATGAATCTCTCCATACTGCAACGCCAAATTGATGCCGCAGGCCCCCTGGATGCGAAGTTCTTGACGGAAAGTATGCATCTCACAAACGAGGCTCTCCAGGAAATTCGTACTCTCTCCTATCTTCTCCATCCTCCCATGCTGGATGAGGTTGGATTGGCTTCTGCCCTGCGATGGTTCGCTTCCGGTTTCTCCAAACGCAGTGAGATTGGGATCGACCTGGAAATTCCAGAATCGTTAGGCCGTTTCCCCCGCGATTTGGAGATCGCCGTATTCCGCATCGTGCAGGAAACCTTGACCAACGTACACCGTCATTCCGGCAGCTCCACGGCAAAGATCACTATCTGGAGGTCGCCCAATCAGCTTCGCCTAAAAGTGGAAGATAAGGGCAAGGGTATGACCCTTCCTGCGATTGGCAAGGACGATCGGGAAAACGCGATTCTAGGCGTCGGTATCAGCGGGATACGCGAGCGCGTTCGGCAGCTGGCGGGGCAAATGCAAATTCGTTCGGGAGACTGGGGCACAGCGCTGGAGGCAGTCTTCCCCCTCGAAGAGCCCGATGTCACCGAGCGCAGCCGCGGTGCCACCGAGGATTAGCCAAGGTCGAGATTCAGGCCGCTTTTTTCCCGCGCCGTCCATACTTCTTTTCCCGACTGACCTTGCCCCTGCTGATCGGGCCTTTGATACTTCGTTTTCCGCTTTCTACTACACTATCTTTCTGTCCGAATAATTGTGCCACGTATTTGTCCTTGCATCGCTCCGAGCAGAAGTGTACTGCCAGTCGGTCCACCGCTTGCTCATCGTCCCAGACCGGCAGGATCGTTACCTCGCGTCGAGCCGCAGTTACCCCTACCGTTTCAGCCGCAAGACCCACAAGCCATGCCTCTTTCACCGCCTTTATCCTTCGACAAGAATCACAGGCAAATTGAATCATGAGAGCCTCCCGAGTTTCAGAGTAGTGGAAGCAGCGCATCAGGTCAGATGTCGAGCCAGATAAGCAGGTTGTTCTCGCTAGCGATTGGAGCAGAGTTCCTGGCGGGCTTTATTGCAATCGAGATCGGCTTCTTGGCGTCGCCACCGTACTTCGAGCGGCTGCAGCTAAAATCTCGGAAACCACTGTCTCAGGAGCGCGATCCTCCTCGAAAATCTCTTGCACTCCGTTATTGATCGCAGTCTGTAAATTCAGCAGATCAGCGCCGGGCACAATTACGCTGACGAAGGACTTGGGAAAAACCAGATGAAACACTCCGGCTAACGGCCACCCATCTCCCGATTCCCCTAGTTGCGACGATATGATCGCGACCTCAAAATAATGTTGTGTAATCGCAAGCAGCGCTGTGGGCATGTCCCGCGCGACCACAGTTGAGAACTGACCCCCAGTGAGCAGCGCCTGATATTTCGACAACATTGTCAAATCGGGATGCACAACGAGAGCCATTCTTTGACGCGCAACAGTGCTCATGCTCGCCCTCGCTGGATTTGGCCTCGCGACACCAGCAGGCGATGCAGCGCGTTCTTCAGATCATCGAGATCGAGTGGTTTGAGCGCAAAATAGTCCACTTGAATGCCCAATGCTCCCCGCGCATTTTCGACACTGCCATAGCCGGTAAAAATCATGATAATGGGACGCGGATGCAGCTTCGCCGCAACCTCGGCCAGTTCCAGCCCAATATCTTCCTGCTCCATTCTCAGGTCAGTAAGAATCGCGTCGAAACTGTGGGAGTTG
>DATHJP010000301.1:0-2657 GCA_035489695.1 Terriglobales bacterium | reverse complement strand
GTGCGCTTGTAATCGATATACGTGCTGAGCAGTTCCTCGGTGAACACATCGCCCTTAAGCAGGAACCCATGGTCCTTTTCCAGAGCATCCAACGCATCTTCGAGTGAGCCAGGCATCGACGGAACCTTCGCCAACTCCTCTGGACCCAGATCGTAGATATCCTTGTCCAGCGGTTGCCCAGGATCAATCTTGTTCTCGACGCCATCTAGTCCCGCCATCATCATCGCCGCAAACGCCATATAAGGATTGCAGCTCGGATCCGGCGGACGGAACTCCACTCGCTTTGCTTTCGGTGACGCTGAGTACATCGGAATACGGCAAGCCGCCGACCGATTACGCCGCGAGTACGCCAGATTCACCGGCGCTTCGAATCCCGGCACCAGCCTTTTGTACGAATTGGTCGTTGGCGCAATGATCGCCGCCAGCGCCGGCCCGTGCTTAATCAATCCACCGATATACCACAACGCCATCTGCGACATTCCGGCGTAACCGTCGCCAGCAAACAGTGGCTTGCCACCCTTCCATAACGACTGATGGGTATGCATGCCGCTGCCATTGTCCTGGAAAATCGGCTTGGGCATGAAGGTCACCGTCTTGCCGTACTGATTGGCCACGTTCTTGACGATGTATTTGTAAAGCATCATGTGATCCGCCGAGCGCACCAGCGAATCGAATTTCAGATCGATTTCCGTCTGGCCACCGGTCGCCACTTCGTGATGATGACATTCCACTTCCAGCCCGCAGGTTTGCATGGTCATGACCATCTCACTGCGCAGGTCCTGATAGTGGTCGGTCGGAGGCACCGGGAAATATCCTTCCTTGTAGCGCGGACGATATCCCTGGTTATTCTCCACGCGCCCCGAATTCCAGCGTCCCTCTTCCGCATCGATAAAGTAAAACCCGTGCTGCTCACGCTGATCGAAGCGCACGTTATCAAAAATGAAAAATTCGGCTTCAGCCCCGAAGTACGCCGTGTCCGCCATTCCCGTCGAACCCAGATACATCTCCGCCTTCTTCGCGATGTAGCGCGGATCGCGGTCATAACGCTGTTTGGTCACGGGATCGACCACGTCGCATACCATCACCAGTGTGGGTATTTCAGTAAATGGATCGAGCATGTAGCTGTTGGGATCAGGAATGAGCAGCATGTCGCTTTCGTGGATGGCTGCCCACCCGCGAATCGACGAGCCGTCCATGCCGAAGCCCTCTTCAAACGAGGACTCCGACAACTGATCGATGGGATAAGAAACGTGATGCTGCAATCCTGGCAAGTCGGTGAACCGGAGGTCGAGCATCTTGACCCCGTTCTTTTTCACAAACTCCAGGACGCTCTTCGGGTCAGCCATGAATCACTCCTTTTAGAATGCTTTCAAATGTAGCGCCGGCGTCTCGCCGGCTCGCGTGCAGTAACAGATTCTTTGTGAACAACGGGCTCTCAAATATTTCTTCGCGCACCTTGATGCGTTCGCGCAGATTTCCTTCGTGAACCTTAGTGCCCTTCGTGGTTTAAAGATTTTGATTCCCCGGAACCTTACTCACAATGTCTGCGTCCACAACTCTGCCTGCCATCACTCTGCTGAAACTCACATTGCCATGTAGGGGAAATCGCGCGCCTGCTACAATCTCTCGCTTGAGTGTAGAGGTTTTGCGCTTGTGCAAGGAAATTGATTGTTTTTATGAAGGCGATAAGCGAGAGTTATCTCAAGCAAGTCTCTCTAGTTTCAGAGAGTTGCATGGTGGAAAAGAAGGAAAAACTTCCAGCAATCAGCAGTCAGACTCAACCTGCGTCGTTCTCATGAAATGAGCAGCAATGTAAAAGCGCTGAATGCTGATGGCTGAACGCCGAGTGCTCGCTATGGACTTCGACCAACTAGAAACGTTCCTGGAGGTAGCGCGGCTGTCATCCTTCTCGCGCGCCGCGGAGAAGCGTTTCCGCACTCAGCCCGCCATTTCTGCCCAGATTCGCGCCCTTGAGGAAGAGATTGGAGCCAGGATACTCGACCGTTCCGGCGGCAAAGTTTCCATCACCGCCGCAGGCAAGCTCTTCCAAAAGTATGCAGAAGACACCTTGGACGCCCGGAAGGCTGTCCTCACCGCGATCGCCGAAACTGAGCGCGTGCCTCGCGGGGAAATCATTGTCGGCGCCAACGAAGGCACTTGCCTGCACATTCTTCCCGAAGTCTTCGCCCAATTCAAGAAGCAGTATCCGGATGTCGCGGTCAACATAAAGAGCGCCGACTACGCCAAAATTCTGGACTCGGTAATCGACAACTCCGTTGACTTCGGTGTGGTCTCCATGCCGGTCACCGATCCTCGCCTGACGGTGGTTCTGATCCACCGAGACGAACTTGTGATCATCGTCCCGCCGCAGCATCCGCTGGCAAAACTGAAAACTGCAACCATCGCCGATGCCGCGCGCTTCCCGCTCGTTGTCCCCAAGGCGGGACACACCCGCGACGCACTGGAGGATCTTTTCTACGAACACAAGCTCAAACCACGCTATGCCATGGAACTTGATTCCAGCGAACTTCTGAAACGCTTCGTGGCCGCGGATGTTGGGGTCGGCTTTATTGCCCGCTCGAATGTGCAAGAAGACGTCCGCGCCAACGTTCTGGTCGCCATCCCAATGTCGGACGCCCAGGTTCGCCGCGACCTCG
>DATHJP010000300.1:0-3882 GCA_035489695.1 Terriglobales bacterium | reverse complement strand
TCGTGTCGACATTCGCCGCATCGGCGCAATCAAACAGACCGATGGCGTCGTCACTGGTAACCGCACTCGGGTCAAGATTGTGAAAAACAAAGTGGCCCCGCCATTCACCGAAGCAGAATTCGACATCATGTATAACGAGGGGATTTCGTCGACCGGCGCGCTACTCGATCTCGCGCTGGAGAAGCAAATCGTCGAGAAACGTGGTTCCTGGTTGAATTACCGGGGTACGCAACTGGCACAGGGAAGAGATGCGGCCAAGGACGCCTTAAAATCGGATCCGAAATTATACGAGGAGATTGAGGCTGCGGTGAAGGCGAAGCTGGACGAAGAGAAATAATCAGGGTGTTTCAACGCCGCTCAGGATTCCACCAAGATGACCGGTGAGCGTGATCGCCATTAGCGCCAGGAAAGTAACTGCGAAATAGGCGAAGCCTGGCGGAATGCCTTTCATGCGGAAGCGCCGGCGCATCCAGGAAAGAAGGAAGATTAGCGAGGCTGAAGTCAGCGCGGAGATCATGTGTAACCGTAAGTTGCCCTTAATAGACGCGCCTTCGAGTTGCCATTGCCACGCTCCCAAACCCGTAGCGATCGCTAATGGGAGTGTAAGCGCGGCACCGAGGAGATTGTAATAGGCGACAGATGCAAAAAGCGGTTGCTTGCGCCAGACCGCCAGTAACTCAAAGACAGCGCTCGCTATAAAAAGCGCAATCGGAAAATGAATGATAACCGGATGCTGCGCGTGCCCCGCCAGAAGCGCGGATTTCAGATCGAACGGATTCGGAGAATGGGAAGCCGCCAGAAATAATTTCATGCTGTTGACGGAACTGCTGCTAAACGGGGCATCAATTCGAGCCGTACTATTTCTCGACCACGATCGTCCCGGTCATCTTCGGATGAACGGAGCAAAAATAGTTGTAAGTGCCGGGAGCTCCGGCCGTAATGGTGAATTCTTGATCGGTGTCGAGCGCGGTCGATTTCTTGAACTGCTTTTCAACGCTCACGATGGTGTGCGGCTCTTCGTCCCGATTAATCCAGGTCACCTTCTCTCCGGCCTTCACCGTCAAGGTCTGAGGATTGAAGGCGAAATCTTTGATCTCTATTTTATTTTGCTTGGTTGTGGTTTCGTCATTCTTTATCTCCCCCGCGATTGCGAACAGGGAGAGATTGAGAAAAGCGATTCCACACAAGAGTGCCGCGGTTTTATTTTTGGGAGTAAGTGTAGTCATAGTTGAAATGTTCTAGCTGAGGTTGGAGTCGACCACGGCGAGGGCACTTTTGCCTTGCTTGTATTGAACGTTGGCTAGGCCGAGCATGCTGCGCAGTTTTTCCGCCGGGACCTTTAAAGGACCAGGGTTTGGCGCCTTTCCCGGCTCGGGCTGCGGGAAGGCAGTCGACATCGCAGTGTGGAAAGTCACATTGCCTTCCACTTTCTGGAGCACCTGATGGATGTGTCCGTTTAGAACCGTGACTGAGCCAAAGCGCTTTAAATATCCCAGAGCCTGTTCGCTATCGCTGGTGCCCCAACCCCATTGCGGATAAACCGCCCAGAGAGGGATGTGCGCGAAGACCACAATCGGCGTGCTGGTTCCGAGATCCTTAACGTCGGCCTCCAGCCACTCAAGTTGCTCGTCGCCGAGTTGACCCAACCCGCCGGCCTGAAGGTTCAGGACGTTGACCAGTCCAATGAAGTGGACTCCGTTTTTGTTAAAGCTGTACCAACCTGAGCCCTTAGCTTCGACGCTTTTTAAATAACGATCACGATAAAGTTTTCCGCCGTCGTTCAGGACATCGTGCTCACCGGGCACATAAAATACATCCTTTGTTTTGCAGCTCTTGAGCACTTGATCAAACGTGTCGAACTCCTCCGGCTTCGACAGCTGCGTAATATCTCCCGTGTGAATAAGGAAAGCCGGCGGGGTTGGCATCGCGTTGATGCGATCGAGAGCAATCTTGAAAGTCTCTGTCACATCTTTGTTCGCCTCTTTGCTGAAGCCGATGTGGCTGTCGCTGATCTGGAGAAAGCTCAGATCGGTAGCCGACGGTAACGAGTCCCCTGCTTTGGCGATCTGGGCCAGGGTTCTGGAGGCAAGCACGCCGCCGCTGATGGTCCAAAGTAGACCCGTGCCCGCCCATGCCATGCAGTGGAGAAAGCCGCGGCGATCAATTCCGTCGTGTTCGTGGTCGTGAGAAATGTAATCGGACATATATTTCGTTCTGTTTAGGTTGGATGCTTAGAAAAATTGTCTTTCATCTATCCTTACTGACGCGGTTCGATTTTATTCCCGAAATCTTGGACAGTTGAGTGCAGGAGCTCTGCGTGTTTGCAAAAATGCCGCACTCGGACTGGGCCGGTGCGGCATTTGCAGTCTCAGATTGCGGACCTAATCGCCGATTTCTCGTTGCGCGGCGTCGGCGGCGCGCGCCAGAGAATTCACTAGATTTAAGAAGGTTTCGGATTGTCCCCGGAAAAGCCCATCCTCAATGAAGCTGTTGATAGCGCCCGTGGCGTCGAGCTGTCCTGGGCCCGTTGGACGAATGATTGCACAGGCAGGCAGGTTTGGACTGATGAATTCGCACGGCTCGGGCATGATCAAGTTGGCCTGCAACGTCTCCGGCTGCCCTGTGGTCAGGTCCTTGAACGTTACCGTCGAATGATTGATTGGGTCGAAGTCGGTCAACGGAGTCGCATTGCCTGCCTTGTCCTGCCACGTCTGAAAGTGCATGATCTCCGATCCGCCGATGCTGAGGAGAATTCGAAGCACTTCCAGGCTAGTTACCTTCTGAGCCAGCGTCGCGTAGAGGCTGGTGCCACCTTGCTCAATAAAACCAAAATGAAATCCCGCGGTGAAAGCGATTGCTTTGACGTGGTCACTAGGATTGTTTGGGTCGCCCAGTTCAGCATTGTCTCGCGGAATTGCCGTATGCTGTCCACTATGCAGACTCGGGACCGCGTTGGCGAAGGTCGCACCGAAATCGGGGTTGCGAATGCTGCGGTAGCGCGTCCACCAGCTGGTATCCACCGTGAGTTGCTTTAGGTTCGTAAGCCGTCCAGTTTGGGGAACGAACGAGACTTGACTAGGCGCCAAATTCTTGAATTCGGTCAAGTCGACCTGCTGCTCCCCTTTGGACTTCAAATAGGCATTGAGGAAAGCCGCATGACTTATCTCATCATCGGTGTTGTCGGCGATATACTGGGGCTGATCGCCATCAAGAATAACCAGGCCACTCTTATAACCTGAATCTGGCGCATTTACTCCTCCCAGTTCGTTGTATTGCTGCCACAAGTCGGTTTCGATCAATTCGGCGGCAGCAAGGAGCTGAAGAATTGCAACATCTCCACGGGTAAGAGCGTTCTTCTCCTTTTCATTTCCATTTTTTGCCAACGCCTTGGCCGAACTACTCAGTAACGCGGCGCCGGGCGCGAGAAGAGCTGCGCCCAGTCCGAGATTTCGGAGAAAAGATCGCCTGGCGAGGCGATTGGGCGCTGGGAACGACGTCGCTGATGGCGATGATTCGTTGGCCGCTTTCGCGTCCTTCTGGCCGGAGTGATGGATATCAGATTGCATAAGAGTGGTAGATTTATTTTGGTTTTAGTTTTGGTTGCTTGGCAGATTGCCTCACACCGTTCCCTACCGGCTCGGTGGATTTTTATTCCAAAGATTTTTGCGCGAGACGTAAGTTCTAACGTCACTTAACCGATGGTTTGGACGCACCAGGTGTTTCACCGTTGCAATCACGTTTTTCCTTTAAACGTACACGACCATAAGTCAGAGCTCCGCGCTTGGAATCAATCCATCATGATGATGGAAAAAACTTTTGATTAAATCGTATCTTCTCCCGGTGTTCTGGTCCTTGATCAGGAATCGCGTTGCCCCATCAGCC
>DATHJP010000299.1:0-4977 GCA_035489695.1 Terriglobales bacterium | reverse complement strand
GATGAGACAGCTCGGCGCCGCGCTTCTCGCGTTCTGGTATTCGCTGATTCTTTGCTTCTCGTTCAGCCGCATCGGTGAATCGGCCGCAAATGCGGGTTCTAAGAATCTCCACGGCTCGATCCCAATCAGGGCTATCAGGATCATCAAGTTGCAATGTTCTCCACTCGGAGGAGTCGATTCCAGGCGCAATCTGCACGGCACAAGCCTAAGCTCTCACGCGGTGAGAGGCTTCTAGATATCCAGGTTCTTCACATCCAGCGCGTTGTCTTCGATGAATTTCCGGCGCGCCTCTACGTCTTCTCCCATGAGCGTGGTAAACACAGTTTCGCACTCGGCGAGATCTTCGAGCTTCACCGACAAAAGCGTACGACGCTCGGGGTCCATGGTGGTTTCCCAGAGCTGTTGGGCAGTCATCTCACCCAAGCCTTTGTAGCGCTGCACCGTGTAGTCCTTGCGACCTTCGGCCAGAACGTAATCGAACAGGTCACGTGGCGTGCCTTTCTCAACCGTTTGCGGCTCAGCTGCTTTGCGTTTTGGAGCTGCTGGCGTTTTCTTCTGTGCCTTTTCGATATCTTCACGCTCGGCGTCGCTCAACTCTTCCGCGTTGCCGTTGGTTGGGGCTGGCTTAGCAACTGTCTCCACGACGAACGGAGGCTCCATGTTCGCTTCGATCTGCTTGAACTTGGATAGCAGTTGCCGGTACTCGGGGGTGGAGGCCAGTTCCCAGTTGATCACATGCTCCGCGCCCTGGGAGTTGACGAAACTCACTTCCCACAAATTATGTTCTTCGTCGAAGCGGCTCTCGACTGATTTGAAGTTACGTTCTTTCTGGACCTTCTTCAGTTCGCGCTCGAGCTTTTCGATCTTCTTGGGCGCAGTCTTCTTGTCGCCTTCAAAATCAGCGCGCTTGGATAGGTCGAGTTTTGGAAGCAATTCCGTAACCCGCTCGTCACGCAACCGTTTGACGACTTTATCGAAGAAGTCGAGATATTCCTTCAACACCGTAATGAAGCGGGCTAAACTCGCGCCCTCTAATTTCGCCGCGCCCTCGCCGTAACGCACTGTCAAACCTTCGGCGGCGCGCTTCACCATAACTTTCACGAATTCGCGATCATCCTTGATGTATTGCTGGGCCTTGCCCTTCTTGATCGAATAGAGCGGCGGCTGCGCGATGAATACGTTGCCGCGCTTGATCAATTCCTGCATGTGGCGGAAGAAAAACGTCAGCAGCAATGTGCGGATGTGGCTCCCGTCCACGTCGGCATCGGTCATCAGGATGACTTTCCCGTAACGCAGCTTGGAGGCATCGAAGTCTTCTTTCGAAATACCCGTGCCCAGCGCCGTGATCATGGCACGAATTTCTTCGTGTCCCAGCATCTTGTCGTAGCGGGCTTTTTCCACGTTCAGGATCTTGCCCTTCAACGGCAGAATGGCTTGAAAACGCCGGTCGCGGCCCTGCTTGGCCGTGCCGCCTGCCGATTCACCTTCCACCAGAAACAATTCGCATCGTTCCGGCTGACGCTCAGAACAGTCAGCCAGCTTTCCGGGAAGTCCGCCGCCATCGAGCGCACCTTTGCGGCGAGTCAGGTCGCGAGCTTTTCTCGCGGCTTCGCGAGCGCGAGCGGCTTCGATTGCTTTATTGATGATCTTGCGTCCGACGGTTGGGTTCTGTTCTAAATACGC
This sequence comes from Terriglobales bacterium, assembly GCA_035489695.1. Taxonomy (GTDB): domain Bacteria; phylum Acidobacteriota; class Terriglobia; order Terriglobales; family Acidobacteriaceae; genus 40CM-3-55-5. Next base: position 3,294 of record DATHJP010000299.1, on the reverse strand, counting down.
GCCCAGGCGTTCGTTTAGGAAGGCAGTGACGATGCCTGCGATGTCGGAATTCAGTTTGCCTTTGGTCTGACCTTCGAATTGCGGTTGCGGCAGCTTCACGCTGATCACCGCCACTAATCCTTCGCGGACATCGTCGCCGGTCAGATTCTCCTTCACATCTTTGAACAGACCCATCTGCTGCCCGGCGTAATTGATGGTCCGTGTGAGCGCCGTGCGGAAACCGGAAAGATGCGATCCGCCGTCCACGGTATTGATGTTGTTGGCAAAACTGAATACCGACTCGGAATATCCATCGTTGTATTGCAGCCCAATCTCCATGACCACGCCGTTGCGGTCGGCCTCCATGTAAATCGGCTTATCGTGCAAAACCTGTTTGCCGCGATTGAGGTGCTTGATGAACTCAGCAATACCGCCGTTGTACTTGAACTCGGCAGTCTTGGGCTCGCCAGTTTTGGCGTCGGTGGTGCGCTCGTCGGTGAGAGTGATGAGCAGGCCCTTGTTGAGGAATGCCAACTCGCGCAGTCGCTGTGCCAGAGTGTCAAAGTTAAATTCGGTGGCAGTGAAGATACTCTTGTCGGGCAGGAAGTGAACTTTGGTTCCGCGTTTTTTGGTTGCGCCCGCTTTCTTGAGCTTGCTGGTGGCTTCGCCCTTGGAGTAAGTCTGCTCCCAGGTGAAGCCGTCACGCCAGATTTCAAGATCGAGTTCTTCGCTGAGCGCGTTCACAACGGAAACGCCCACGCCGTGCAATCCGCCGGAGACCTTGTAGGAAGATGTATCAAACTTGCCGCCAGCGTGCAGCTTGGTCATCACCACTTCGGCGGCGGGAACTTTTTCTCCATCCACTTCCATCGAGTCCACGGGAATGCCGCGGCCGTTGTCGACGACGGTGATCGAGTTGTCGATATGGATGGTGGCTTCAATCTTGTCGGCATAACCAGCGAGCGCTTCGTCCACGGAGTTATCTACAACTTCGTAAACCAAATGATGCAGCCCCAGTTCACCGGTCGAGCCGATGTACATAGCGGGACGCTTGCGCACGGCTTCCATCCCGCCGAGAACTTTGATCGAATCAGCGGTATAGTCTCCGTTGCCTGCGATGACGGTCGGCCTCTCGTTTTTTGTTTTAGCTTCTGCGATGGCAGTTGCGCTCAACGTCTCTTTCGTAGCCATTCATCTCCGTAAAATAATGCCGGAATTGAGCCTTGGAACCCGAGTACTTGGTGAGGCCCGCGAAATGACCTCAAACTACTGAAATTACTAACACTTACAGGAATATCGCTTACTCTGAATTGTACCACATGGAAAGCGATCTTTCGACCCCAGAACCGGGGCGGTAACCTGTGTTTTTCGAGCCACTTACCGGAACGGGAAATCGAGGTTTCGGAGGCTGCCAGCGCTACTCAAGGGTGAACTGAATTTCACCTGGATTTTGGATTCTTGCGGCTCGGACTGCCGGCGCTGAAACTTAATTTTTCCAGGAGTTCGTCGACCTCATCTTCGCTCCCGCCAATCACAGTAAATGACACCACATAACCTTTTTTGAGCATGACCACGGAAGATTGATGCATCGTCAGTGTCCCCACATCTTTGCTGAAGTCACTGCGCACTAGATGGTTGGCGCCGCTGGAAAAGTCGAAGGGTTCATTCACCAGCTTGAAGCCTTTGGATAAAGTCGCTTCCGTCAAAGGGCCAAAATAATCTGCCGCGGTTTTCAAGCCAGGATAGGAAGACACGCTCTCTGCCGCAATCACGACCGCAGAGTTCACTGTGTTGCCAGTCGCCTCGGGCGGGCGCTCAAAAAGCGCCAGCAACACGAGTGACTTTCCTGCTTCGCCATCATCTCGCATGTCTTCGGTGCGTTCCACCCACCCAAAAGGAATCTTGTAAGAGAATCCGAAGAAGCTATTCCGATAAGTGCTATCGGTGACTGTACTGAGGTCAGGAGTGGATGCCTTACCTGGGGCAGAAGACGTCATGCCGGATTTCGACGACTGCCGCGCGGGGCTCGCGGCCTGCGGCGTTGCCAGGGGAGTCGAAAGCAGCAATGCGAGGATTGCAATCCAATACTGGGCTGGATAAAGCCAGAGGTCCATCTGACTTATTTTACAAGAGCACACGGCAGAGCACTTTCCAGGCGCATGCACTCACGCCGGCGAAGCTGTGAGCTGCGAGGTGCAATGCGCGCATCGCCGGGCATCGATCGGGATCTCCATTCTGCACTCGGGGCATTTCTTGGTTGTAGGATCAGCTGGCGGCTCCTTACGCGATCGCGTGATTAACGCATTGACAGGCTTAACCACAAAGAAATACACGCTCGCTGCGACCAGCAGGAACGCGACCAGCGCATTTAGAAAGTCTCCCAACGCAAAGACGCTGCCGCGGACGGTGAAGCTGATGGCAGAGAAATCAGGCTTGCCGAATAGAGCAGCAATGAGTGGCGTAAGCAGGTCGCGGGTGAAGGCTGTCACCACGGCCGCAAACGCGGCGCCGATGACCACGCCGACTGCCAGGTCGATTACATTTCCACGAAGAATGAACTGCTTGAAGCCGCTAAACATGGGCAAGCCTCCCCGCCTGATGGCGTAGAGTAGTCCTCAGTCAGTAAGCGGTCAACTAGCGGATAAGAGATGGCAGTATTTCAAATCCGCATCGGCATCACGATATAGCGGTACTTATAATCCTCGTTCTCCGCCGGACGGAGTTGCCCTGCCGACTGCGGATCCTTCAACTCTAGCTTCACATCACCTGAGCCTGCAGCCTTGAGGAAATCCAAAATGTATTGTGCGTTGAAGCCGATGGTAAGCGTGTCGCCGTTGTAGTCGATCTCAAGTGAATCTTCGGACTCGCCCGTCTCAGTCGAGGAAGCGGAAAGCTTCAACTCGCCTTTCTCCAAACGTATCCGGACGGCGCGCGAGCGTTCATCCGCAAATTGGGCGACGCGGGAGATTGCTTGGCTCAGCTCTTCGCAATGCAGGGTGATGCTCTTGTTGTTGTCCTTGGGAAGCACGGCTTCGTAGTTGGGGAATTGGCCGGTGAGTTGGCGCGAGGTCAACAAGCGTTGTCCAATGCGGAAAAATAGCGTGGATTCGTCTTTAGCGAACTCGATCACTTCGGCATCGGTCGAGTCGAGCAGTGACTTCAGCTCATCCATAGCCTTCTTGGGGACAAGCGTCTTCATCTCTCCAGAAACGCCTTCGAACTTCTCGCCGCTACGCTCAATGTGGGATAAGCGGTGCCCATCGGTGGCCACCATGGTGATGGACTCCGGCTTCAGAACCATCAATGCCCCATTCA
>DATHJP010000298.1:0-2593 GCA_035489695.1 Terriglobales bacterium | reverse complement strand
TACTCCATGAAGGCTGATGCCTGGATGAGTTCCGCTGCGCTTTTGGGACGCTTGAATTTCTCTCTGGCACTGACCTCAGGAAAATTGAAAGGCCTGAAGCTGGATCCCGGTTATCTATTGGGACCAAATGGAACGGCGAGCGATCCGCAACAAACTTTGGCCGTGCTTGAGAACAACTTGCTTGCCGCTGACATATCCAGACAGACTCATGACACAATTGCCACCCAGCTGCAAGAGGCAAAGCTCGGCGGCAGGCTCGGAGACCAAACCCGCTTATCGAGCTTCAGCGTAATCGCGGGCTTGCTGCTGGGATCGCCGGAATTTCAGAAAAGGTAGCTGGAGCTATTATGTCCATCACCCGTCGCGTTTTCCTTCGCAATGGCGCAATGGCGATCGTGGGCACGACCGCGATTCCGGGGTTCCTCACCCGAGCGGCTTTCGGCGCCGAATCAGTGGGAGACAAGAAAAAGCGACTAGTCGTCATTTTTCAGCGCGGCGCCGCCGATGGCCTGAATATCGTGGTTCCACATGGCGAACCGGCTTACTACTCAATGCGGCCATCCATCAATATTCCGCGCAGTGCAGTGATCGACTTGGATGGCTTCTTCGGACTTCATCCTTCGTTGTCAGCGTTCCAGCCGCTCTGGCGTCAGCGCCATCTGGCGATTGTGCACGCAGCCGGCTCGCCCGATTCAACGCGCTCACATTTCGACGCGCAGGATTTCATGGAGTCTGGCACGCCCGGTCTGAAGACCACTCAGGATGGTTGGCTGAATCGCGCTTTGCATGCTCTACCTCAAGCATCGAATCGATCTGCCTTCCGTGCCATCGCCCTGGGACCCTCCCTGCCGCGGATTCTTTCGGGCAGCGAACCTGCGGTCGCCTTGAACAACATCAACGACTTCGGAGTTGGCGGACGAAATCCGAATGCGGCGCCCATCGCAAATACGTTTGAAGCAATGTACAGCCAGTCGGTAGATTCGGTTTTGCACGGCACCGGACAGGAAACCTTTGAAGCGGTAAAAATGCTGAAGTCTGCCGACCCATCGAAATACATTCCCGCGGCAAGCGCCAATTACCCTCGCGGCCGTTTTGGCGATAGCTTGAAACAATTGGCACAACTCATTAAGGCGAACCTTGGCGTGCAAGTGGCATTCGCGGATATCGGCGGCTGGGACCACCACGTCAATGAAGGCGGCACACAGGGACAGATTGCGAACATCCTGCGCGAGTTCTCGCAATCCGTAGCGGCTTTCTGGACCGACTTGGGCGATCTCGCAGAAGACACTGTAGTAGTGACCATGTCAGAGTTCGGCCGCACAGCGCGCGAAAACGGCAACCGCGGCACCGACCACGGCCACGCCAACGTGATGTTCGTAATCGGAGGGCCAGTGAAGGGTGGCAAAGTGTACGGGCGTTGGCCGGGACTTGATCAGTCCCAGTTATATGAAGGCCGCGATCTCGCTGTCACTACTGACTTCCGTCGCGTTCTGGGTGAATCGGTTTACCGCCATTTGGACAACCGCTCTCTGGACCAGGTATTTCCCGGATTCGATAACCAACCTGAGAAATTCTTGAATATCCTGGGCTTCTCGTAGCGCTGGCTCTCGCTGATCTTGTTCCTCTGCATGAGGCGGACGGGACGCGCGCTGCAAAGTCGCGCTACTTCACACCTCAATCATCACTTCGCCGTTCTCGATTTTTAGCGGGTAGATAGCAAGCCTAGCCGCCGGATTGTGCGCCGCTTGTCCGGTCTTAGGATCCCATTGCCAGCCGTGCCAGGGGCAAACCAGCTTATCGCCCTCGATAGTTCCCTGCCCCAATGGGCCGCCCCGATGCAGGCACACGTTGTCCATGGCAGACATCAACCCATTCACGTTGGCAACGCAGATGACTCTGTCTCCAAGAGCGAATTCTTTCGCTTCACCCTCGGCAGGCAATTCGGATTCGCAGGCGAGTTTTACGAACATAAAAGCAGCATTCGGCATTCAGCACTCAACATTCAGCATTTAGCACTTAGCCAAACCTGAGCATTGGGCTGTCGTGGCTAAATGCTAAGTGCTAATTGCTGAGTGCTGTTTTTATTTTGGCTGCAACGTCTGGGCGATCATCACCTGGCGTTTGAAGTTCTCGGCCATTTTTTCATCTAAACGCACTTCGGTGGGACGCTTGGCCAGTGACATCTGATCAATTTTGTCCTGCAGCTTGAGCAGGGCGTAGAAGAGATTTTCGGGTCGCGGAGGACAGCCGATCACGTAAACGTCGGTGGGAACAATTTTGTCTACACCCTGAAGTACGGCGTAGGTGTTGAACGGGCCTCCGACGGAAGAGCATGCGCCCATGGAGATCACCCATTTGGGATCGGGCATCTGATCGTAAATACGTTTGACCACCGGCGCCATTTTTAGAGTCACAGTTCCGGCTACGATCATCAGATCGCTTTGCCGCGGGCTGGGGCGGAATACCTCCGAGCCGAAACGGGCGATGTCGAAGCGCGCCGTCGAGGACGCAATCATTTCGATCGCGCAGCAGGCCAATCCAAACGTCATAGGCCATACCGCGGACTTGCGGGCCCAGTTAAAAACATAGTCCA
>DATHJP010000297.1:0-2866 GCA_035489695.1 Terriglobales bacterium | reverse complement strand
CGTCCTTCAGCGTGAGAGGTTTCTTGCAGACTGGGCAAACCAGCATATCCAGCAAATCTTGAGAAATCATGACGCTGCTATGTTAACTCCTGCCCGGCAACACGGAGCATGAATTTCTGCACGCCGGATAGTCGCATTTTCGCAGATGGTTTACGATAAGATTTCGACTTCGATCATCGCTAAATGAGGCTACATGTCTGCCATCGTTCTGGACGGCAATAAGATCGGCGCAGAAATCCGGGCCGAGGTCGCCTCCGAGGTGAAAACCCTGACCGCAGCGGGGATGCGTCCGGGCCTCGCTGTAATCCTGGTAGGCCATAATCCAGCCTCGGAAATCTACGTCAGAGGAAAAGTGAAGAGCAGCGAGGAAGTCGGGATCTATAGCGAGAAACACACCCCGCCTGACACCATTTCAACGCAGGCTCTGGTTGATTTGGTCATCGACCTGAATCGGCGGGACGAGATTGATGGCATTCTGGTGCAGCTCCCGTTGCCACCACAGGTGGATGCCAAGAAAGTCCTGATGACAGTGGACCCTTCCAAGGACGTGGACGGCTTCCATCCAGTTAACGTGGGATTCCTATCCACACAGCGGCCCGGCCTTGTGCCCTGTACTCCGGCGGGGATTATGGAAATCCTGAAGCGAAGCAATATTCCGATTGCGAGTCAGGAGGCTGTCGTCGTAGGCCGCAGCGATATTGTGGGAAAGCCCACTGCTATGTTGTTGATCAACGCCAATGCCACGGTGACAGTTTGTCATTCGAAAACCCGTGATCTGCCTGGGGTGTGCCGGCGTGCCGACATCCTGATCGCTGCCATTGGCCGCGCCGGAATGGTCACGCGCGAATTCGTAAAGCCCGGAGCCACCATTATCGACGTGGGAATGAATCGCGTGACCGACCCCGCAGAGTTTTCACGGCTTTTTGCCGGAAATCCGAAACGCGAAGAAAGCTTTCGGACAAAAGGATTCACCCTGGTCGGAGATGTCCATCCCGAGGTGGCTGAGGTAGCCGGAGCAATTACGCCCGTGCCGGGCGGCGTGGGACCGTTAACGATTGCAATGCTGATGGCAAATACCGTACGTGCAGCCAAGTTGCGCCGGGGCAATCGAGTCCCGGAACTTTCCCGTGCCTGACTTGCGACGTGGCCGCAATTCTCGCAAACGAGCTGTGAGTTTTTCTGGTGAAATAAACCAGCGAGGTTGGATTGTTGAAAGTCGGTCTGACCGGTGGCATCTCCTCGGGAAAGTCGGTGGTGGGCGAAATGTTCGCCGCGCTTGGGGTTGCTGTCATCGACGCCGACCACATCGCGCATGAGCTCATGCAGCCCGGCCTGGCAGTCTATGCGGAAGTCGTTCAGCACTTTGGAGTTGGGATTTTAAATCCTGACGGAACTGTAAACCGATCAAAATTGGCGGAAGCAGCTTTCGGCCCGCCTAACCAAAATGCGCGCTCGCGCGTCCAAGAATTGAACCGCATCGTTCATCCCGCCGTAATTCAAAGGCAGGAGGAGTGGATGGATGAGATTGGTCGCAAGCAGCCGCAAGGGATCGCCATGGTGGAAGCGGCCCTGATCGTGGAAGCGGGCGCGGCCAAGCGCTTTGACCGCCTGATCATGGTTACTTGCCAGCCTCAACAGCGCTTTGAACGTTGGGCGCACTTGCGAAAAGTGGATAAGGAGGCGGCCGCTCGTGAGGTGACACGCCGTATGGCGGCGCAACTTCCAGACGAAGAAAAGGTCAAGCTCGCTGATTACGTGATCGACAACTCGGGGTCGCTGGACAATACCCAGAAGCAAGTCAAAGAGGTGTACGAGGCGCTGCGGCTGCAGGCCGAAAAGAGTTGAGTACCGAGTTCCAATCGCGCATCTATAGCGTTGAGCGAAGAGCGAAGCCTTCGCCGAGAGACCAGTCGAAATCAGTAAAATTCGTGGCTGGAAGGTTTAAAACATGAAGCTGCTACGACCCGTTCTTGTGGCCGTGATTCTTGCCGGCGCGTTCTTCTATTTCACCACTTACAGCGCGGGGCCGTTCCACACGTCGAAATGGATGGAGCGGCCCAGTAAAGTCGAGATCACAGAAGCCGCCGGTGGTGCAGCGCTCGATGACGAAGAACAGAACAATATCGGTGTGTATCACAAGAACATCGGATCAATCGTCAATATCACTTCGCGAGCCGTCGCCTATGATTTCTTCTATGGCCTGGTGCCGCAGGAAGGGCAGGGTTCAGGGTTCATCATCGATAAAGAAGGACACATTCTGACCAACTATCACGTCATCGCCGACGCGCGCCAAGTCAAAGTTACGCTCCACAACGGTAGTTCGTATCCCGCCACCGTGATTGGCACCGATCGCTCGCACGACTTAGCCGTGATTCAGATTAAGGCGCCGAATCTGCCGGCATTGATTTTAGGCGACTCCCGCAACCTGCAAGTGGGACAAAAGGTCTATGCCATTGGCAATCCCTTCGGTCTCTCCGGAACGATGACGAGGGGCATCGTGAGTTCCATTCGTCAAGTGCGAGAACCGGACGGCATGACTATTGAAGACGCCATCCAGACCGACGCCGCCATCAATCCGGGAAATTCAGGCGGACCGCTGCTGAACTGGCACGGAGAAGTCATCGGCATCAACACCATGATCGCTTCCAGCGTAGGACAAAGTGCGGGCATCGGCTTCGCCATTCCCATCAACACCGCTAAAGCCGTATTGAACGACCTGGTCACGTTGGGACGCGTGCGGCGTCCGGCTCTCGGGGTGCGCACAATTCCAATCACGCCGGAATTGGCGCAGCAAATGGGACTGGCCTCAGACTTCGGTTTGCTGGTGCTTCAGGTCGCTCCCGGCGGGTCTGCTGATCGCGCCGGT
>DATHJP010000296.1:0-2902 GCA_035489695.1 Terriglobales bacterium | reverse complement strand
CACTTTTGGTATCAGGGCTGTTTTTAGTGTCGGCTGCAGCGCTTACTTTTTGGGCTCCACGCCATATGCAGAGGCTCAGTACAGTCTGATTCATTTGGGGACCGCAACAAGCGGGTATGGTGAGGACGTCGCGGTTGCTGGGAACTACGCTTTTGTTGCTTCCTACGCGGGCGGCCTCCGCGTGTTTGATATCTCTGACCGCTTGAATCCCGCTTTTGTTGCGGCCACCAATTCTGGCATTCCCTACGTATACGATCTGAATATCACAATTGCGGGGGGCTACTCCTACACTGGAGCCATTCGAGACACGGACTTCCACGTCTACGATATCTCGACTCCAACTCAACCGCTTCCGGGGACGAATGTGTTCAGTGGCAATTATGTAGCAGAGATCGTGGTAAGAGGTGCAATCGGTTATGTGGCGAACACGGCAGCGGGATTCTCCGTATATGATTTCTCTGACCCGTCCATGCCTCTACGGGTGACCAATTTCACTGGGACTAGTGCCTCATGTGTCACGATGGCAGGCCAGTACGCTTACATTGGAGGCGGCAGTCTGATTCGAGTTTACAACCTGACAAATCCGCTCGCGCCGGTTGAGGTGGGAAGCGCGAACTCACCATCATGCACCGCGATTGCTGTTGTGGATCACTACGCTTATCTAGCCCACGCAGGCGGCATAACCATTTTCGATGTGGACAATCCCTCGTCCCCTGTCAAGGTTGGTCCTGGACTCTCAATAGGGCGCGTCGAGGATCTGATCATATCAGGTCACTACCTGTTCGCTGCGAACTGGGCTGCTGGCGTCAGAATGTATGATCTTTCCAATCCCTCGCAACCGCTTGAGATCGCCCATGTGAACACAACTGGGTACGCACCCGCTTCACAAGGTCTTTTCCTCGCCGGGAACTACCTCTATGTAGCAAGCGGTAACACCGGATTCTATGTGTGCGCGATCGTGCCACGGCTACAGGTTGTGCTAGACGATGCTAACCATCCGTGGATCTCATGGCCAGAGCCATTTGCACTTGGACTCACGGTTGAGCGCAGCGACACGCTTTCACCGGGGCTTTGGACTTCAATAAATGGTGATCCAATCCGGACCAACGGATATTGTTGGCTTAAGCCAGAGGGTGGTTATTTTGGTTTCTTTCGTTTGAGCATGTCTCCGTGAGTCCTCGGGTCACTCCTGAACCGAGGAATAGATGAAGCCCAGTCTGCCGAACCAGGCGCTCGACCGAATGACGAGGACCGCGATCAACCGATTGTTCCAGTGCGGGCGTCCTTGGCGCGCTCCTCGTCATCGGTCAGCTTGCCGTTCGGCGGCGTAATTCCTATGGGAACATCACCACTCTCGATATTGTTCGGAGGAGCCTGTGCTCTCGTCCTCGGCACGCTCTTCAAGTTTCGTACCTTGCCGTTTCTCAAAGGTGACACGATTTTGAGCGGTGGCAGGCAGATGCCGACCGCAGAGTTTGCAGCATTCGGTGCTCGATGGTTCTACATTTTCGGGACCACCTGCATTTTAGGCTCACTGATTTGGTTGGCCGTCCGAGCCAGAAAGAAAAAAACATGAGTACCTCGCTGAACCAACCGGCTGCACCGATCCTCGCGATATCGTCTCGGTCGCATACTGGGTGTCACTGGCGCGTGGTCACTGATACGGGGCGTTAGGCGTTTCCTCGCGCATCGTATGTTCGATCGACTCAAACAACTGTTTCAGAAGCCGACCCCGAAGGAGAGTTGGCAGGAAACCCTCCGTCGTATCGGCAAAGAGTTGGTGCCTGTCTCCGGCGAGGCTGAGACCCTTCAGGGCGAGATGGTGCGGTGCATCAGCAATCTTAAGGACGAAGCAACTCGCAACGGTTGGATGAATTGGGATCAGAGGGATGCTGAGTCCATAGAGGTTCTTCGCCGTTATCTTCCTGACACAGCCGTTTTCTCCGAGCCGGTCAGACAGGAGATTCACAAAGCACTGGACACTGTGCGCTACGCAGGTGAACGGGGCGCGGATGAGGGCGTCTTCGGTTACAACGAGCTCAAGTTCCTTGCGAAGCACGTTGCGGAGTGGTGCATCCATTATGACGACCTCACCTACAAACATCCCGAAGCGACTTGGCTCGATGAAGACCCGTTCAAACAACCCGGAAACGCCTAAACAAACCGGCTGCAGCGAACCCTCGCGATTGCGTCTGCGTTCCATGCCGGATGTCCCTGGCGCGGGGTCGCTGATACGGGACGTTAGCCTCATGCCCCAATGGAGCCAAATATTCGAGTCATGCTTGTGCTGGCGGCCGCGTTAGTCGTGGCAGGAGTCGTATTTTGCCAGGAACAGGAAATGGACCGGTTGCGCACGGTGATTGCGGAACTCACTAGTCTCCCGAGGGAGGGGGCGGCTAGCTCGACGGTTACCAATCCGCTGCCTGCGGATATCGAAGTACTGCGCCGGGAGGCCGCCGAAGTCCACCGGTTGAGAGCCGAGATAACACAATTGCACCGGGAGAAAGTGGAGACGAGTGCACTTCAGGCGAGAATCGACAAGCTGGCACTGGACCTCAATCAAAGGTCAGATTCCATCGCCCTTTTCGGCGATTTCGACCATCCTGCACCGAGTACATCGCCTTTGGTTTTACAGGCAAGCTCTCTTGCTCAATCGTCGCCCGAAGAGGCTGCGCGGTGGGTCGCTGCATTGCCGCCCGGGAAAGAGCAAGATCAGGCCGTGCTGGCCGTAATCGACCGCTCGATGGGTACCAATCCTGTCGCAGCCGCAGCTTGGACGACTGGATTTGCGGAGGGGCCATTGCGGGAACAGGCCATGTCTGTTGTCGGTCGCCAGTGGGGTCTTCGCGACTGGAATGCCGCCGCTGGCTCCTATGAGGGTTGTCAAGGGGGTGGTATTTCC
>DATHJP010000295.1:0-4053 GCA_035489695.1 Terriglobales bacterium | reverse complement strand
TCATAAGTTTGCTTACGTGCGGTAATGTTGCCTCCGCGCAGACGCCTCCAAGCCAAGTAATCGCCTATCAAGATTCGTTGGGGGTTTTTATCAACTACTGGCACTGCGCTACCTCGACCAATCAGAACTGCGACGCCAATTTTGGACTGTACCGCAGTCCAAACCCCGGGTTCAATCAGCCTCCGGTCAAGATCTGCTGGAGTGCTAGCGGCAACAATACATTCGACCAATGCAAGGATGACACAGCCCAGGCTGGGCAGACCTATACCTACAAGCTATGTACCGGTGGCGCCGCTCTCAGTGACGGGAGCAACTGCGCAACATCGAATGCCGTGACGGTTCCTCTACCGGCGCCGCCCCCTGCGCTCCCAACCGTATCCCTCAAGGCTGCAGCAACCTCGATCACAAAAGGCCAGGAAACCGACTTGAATTGGACGTCCACAAGTGCCACGAGCTTAGATCTGCAACCTGGCGTCGGGAAAGTAGGCACGGCAGGCACGGCCGTGGTGGCTCCCGCACAAACCACGACGTACACCTTAACTGCCACTGGCCCAGGCGGTAAGGCCACAGCAAACGTGACAATCAACGTACCCTGCCTCGCCCCCTGGGCACCCCCCGGAAATGTGACTGGGGTCAGCGGCTTATCGGATGTCCCGCTAAAGTGGACGAATCCGAACACGAGCGCAGGGCAGACGTGTCCGGCACCTCCCGCTCACGTTCTGATCTATCGAATGGGAAGCAATGGCTGGCAACAGCTCGCCGCACTCGACAAGGCGACGAACAATGGCATACTGCCCAATCATTACACTGATAGCACGCTCTTGCAGCCACATCTGGGATACGAGTACGCGGTGTGCGAAGGCGGCTCCCCGAATTGGCAGGCCCCAGTCAACTGCGCCTCACCGCATGGCATTGCCACGAACGGGAATATCGTCACCTGGGGTGCGGACCCGGTCCTCTCAGCCAGCCGCGTGGGCGCCAATACGGTGAAGCTGCAACTCGCCTTGGATCAGTACACAGTTACATCGATCGTGGTGACCCGCCAGGCCAGCGATGATCCGTGCCGTCAAGGGGGAACGCTCGGCAATGGACTGCAGGGTTGCCCCACGCCGACGATCGGACCCAACGGTGTTGGAACGAACCCGTCGGTCACCGTCTATAACTGGAACGCGAGCCCCGGATCCCAATACCCGCCCGGATTCCAGAACTCACAGTCCGCACCCTTTGTAATTAATCTGCCGGACGACACCACAGTGAAGCCAGGAGTGGAGTACTACTATCTGGCGCAGGTGACTTGGCTGTCGTCCGTGGGGCAGGATTCCAATACGGTCACGGTTCCAAACGCTTATGCGACCGCTACGTTGCAGCAGGGCCTTGTCGGCGGAGGCAAACCTATCAAGCTGAAGGGCAATGCGCCGCCATCTCCGACGCAGTCGAAAGCCGCAACGACCATGATCAGTCCAACGTCGCGTACGATCACACCAGCGCCGTCGTCACCGATGATGGCTCCCGCGGGGTCACCGACCGCAGCGCCGCCACAGCAGGTGACGGCAACAAGGCCGGCAGTGGCGCCAATGATAACGGCGGCGCCTCCCATGCTCCAGCCAGGACGCCCGATGATCAGTTCAACCGTGCCCTCGTCTGCGCCGCTGCTTGGGCAGCCAGTCACAGCAGCGACACCAGCGATCGCACCCGTTAATGCGCCGATGCCTCCCCTGCGATCGTCTCAGGTTCTCCCAAGTCCCGCTAATCTCAATGCCGGGGTCAAGCAACTGCAGCAGAGGCCGCACGATGCTCAAGCGCTTTATGCGCTTGGGGAAGCCTACTGCGCGAGCAACCTGCGGAACACTGGCGTGAGTTATATGTATATGGCCTTGCTGTTGGCCGAGCAGGCCGGCAACGCACCACTCGCCGCGCAGATCAAGACCAGTCTCGCTCAGCAGGGGGTGAGCGCCAAGTAGCACCGAAAGGCAAACTTCGCTGACGTGTTCTCGAGTCTTAGTGGGCCAACACTTCCGCGAGTTGTTGGAGTTGACTTGTCGTGAGCTATGGAAGCCAACTCGGGAATTCGTCCGCGCAGTCGTGAAGGTGTGCTACCGCTCGTATTTCGGTAGGCGATCAGGTTCAAAAGTGTGTGCATTACGACTCAATATTCCTGAGGAAGTAGTAGCATCGTGCTGGATCGGTCGGCTTCGCTGATCGCCCAAATCTTCGTCCCGCTTCTCAAGGGGTAGGAAGACAGCAAACGGAGACCATGCATGAGAGAGAACTCATTATCTTTCCTGTCATCTCGTGGTTGTGATTCTGATTCATTCAGACCAGCGTTACAAATGTTCACGGACAAAGAACACCTGATCCCGTTGGCGAAAGTCGGAGCCCTGTTCGGCCATAGCCTTCGCTCCCGTCTGGCATTACCCTATGGCGTGCCCTTAGCCGACACCCGTCCTCGTAACGGTCAACGAGACCTTGGGGCAAGTAAGAAATGCCGCGCATCAGGTCCACTACGTAGGCATCACGGATTTCGTTCCAGTGCGCCATCTTCTGCTTCCAGTGGCCAAGATTTTACCGCGTTCGGCAGTTTTGTCTGCGCCAGGTTTTCAACAGATCAGCCAGTGTGCTGCAAACGTTCACGTGAGGACTGCGACCGTTCGATTTCGGCAACTGGGATCTATTCTCAGTTTTGCTCGAAGGTTTACATCAACTGACTTCCGCTCGTCTGTTCCTTCGGTTTCGAATTCCTTCCGCTTCTCGGGATCATGGAGCCCACCACCAGTTGGATCGATAGCCAATTCCGCCGGGTATTGCCGGAACGTTAGTTCGTAACTCCCACATCGGCTGCCCATTTAAGCCGGTCTTCGCAAAACTTCTTGCCATGATCACGATTATGGCTCGTTGGATGACGAAGAAACGGCGCAACCTCACGGCTGCTTCTATCGCCGATTGCTTGGGACTAAGTTTTGGGACTAACGAACTTGGGTTTTGAAGTGGATTTTTAGAGCTAAACGACGCCGACTCAGTGAATTTCCACTGTGTCCCGAACCAGGTGGTATGACTCATCACAACGAATTTGTTATGCTCTCCCTGTCTCCCCCTTGTGCCGTCTTCGCCGGTTTCCTCATTGGGTTACAAAACAAATGGTCTGGTGCGTGCGTTGGCCACATTCCGACTAGTTAAGTTGTCGCAAGTATTCTCGCAAGTAGTGCCCCAAACAACAAGTGATGAGATCGCTAAAAATAGAACATAGAGTTTTGTGCAATCAGCCGATGGTGGCTGCCGTTTCGGCATGTGAGGGCTAATCGGAATGTTCCGATATCCATGGCGGGTTGCGAAACCTTGAGTGCCTCGCTTGACTTGCGTCTCGTTAGCGTTTGCGTCCGGACAACTCAGTGATGCCCTCCGGACAACTCAGTGATGCCCACAACCCACACCGGGGCCGTAAGCGCCGAATAGGTTGCCGTGGCTTTGGTTATACAGCTGCAGCTAGAATACTCCATGACCGAAATCCCTCTTTGCACGCTGAAGAACAGCCAAGCCGATTAACCCGAACTCCCCCTGCGGCGGGATCTCCCCTTCGTCGGCATGCTGCTCGGGCGCGTTCTGGTTGAGCAGGAAGAAGAGACCTTTTTCGACACAGTCGAGCGCTTGCGCCGTTTGCTGGTTGATCGCCGCGGTTTCAAAGGCTGGGGAACTCGGCGAATTCGACCACGCTGACTCGATCACATTGATAAGCACATCAGTACCGCCGCCCGAGCTTGAATCGGTCATCGGCATTAAGTATCCATCACAGCGACTTCCCCTTTTAGACGAATCACGGCCTTGAGCGGCTCTTCACCATCACGCGCGAATGCGACGATCCCAAATTCCTTCGCGAGAATCTTTGCGACAGCCTGAATAATTTGTGGGAGGCATTTGTCATGACCGCGACGCGAAAGTAGTTTTGCGACCAACTCAAAGTATGCCGGTGCCGCCAAACACCTGCGATGATTTCCGAATCGTTCGTCAGTCGGGTTGACAGCGCCACCGCCTCTTTCGTTATCGAATATGCTACTCGGA
>DATHJP010000294.1:0-4096 GCA_035489695.1 Terriglobales bacterium | reverse complement strand
GTACGGCATCGCGAGTATCTGAGCAATCGCGACTCGATGCGAAGAACAATGGCGCTTTGCGGTTTATCAATCTGCAGACCGTAAAGTCGAAATCGGGAGATCTGGTGGTGATGAACCGCCAAGGCTCGATTGCGGTGGTTGACGAGAAGGGCCGCGAACGTGAGCGTTATGCCGTCGTGTACGGCGCCAAGGTGAAAGTTAACGAAGGCGATCAGGTCCAGCTCGGCCAGGTACTGGTTGAGTGGGATCCGTACACCTTCGCAATCCTGACGGAAATCGGCGGCACGGTGCAGTTCAAAGACTTGCAGGAAGGGGTCACGCTGCACGAAGAAGTCGACGAAGTGACTGGATTGTCGCGTCACGTCGTGGGAGATTCGCCCGACGAGAAGCGGCAGCCGGCCATTGTCATCAAGGGCAAGACCAGCAAACGTTACCTGATGCCGTCACGCGCCCACTTGATGGTGCAGGACGGGGAGACGGCTCATCCTGGCGATGTGTTGGCCAAGATCCCGCGCGAAACCACCAAGACCAAGGACATCACGGGTGGTTTGCCGCGTGTGGTCGAACTGTTCGAAGCCCGCAAGCCGCGCGAAACTGCGGTCATCAGCGAGATTGATGGCACGGTGAAGTTCGGTGAGGTTTCGAAAGGCCAGCGCAAGATATACGTGGTCGCCGACAACGGAACTGAGAAGGAATACTCAGTGCCGCGCGGTGTTCACATCAATGTGCAGGAAGGCGAGCGCGTGAAGGCGGGAGAACCGCTCATGGACGGGCCGCTCAATCCGCACGACATTCTCGCTGTGCTGGGTGAAAAGCAATTGCAGTCTTACCTGGTGAACGAAATCCAGGAAGTCTACCGGCTGCAAGGCGTGAATATTTCGGACAAGCACATTGAAGTGATCGTTCGTCAGATGATGCGCTGGGTCAAAGTCGAGGATGTGGGCGATACCGCGTTCCTGCTCGAACAGCAGATTGACAAGTTCCGCTTCCGCGAGGAGAACGAACGCGTCATTGCTCAAGGTGGGAAGCCAGCTACGGGACGGCCATTGTTGCTGGGCATCACCAAAGCGTCGCTCTCGACCGAGTCGTTTATCTCGGCGGCGTCGTTCCAGGAGACCACGCGAGTGCTCACCGAAGCTTCTATCAATGGAGCGGTGGATCACCTGCGCGGATTGAAGGAAAACGTCATCGTGGGGCGGCTCATTCCTGCGGGCACCGGTATGGAGTACTACCGCAACGTGCGCCTCTCACCAGAAATGGAAGAGGCCGCGGCCAAGGTGCAGGAGGAAGTCTCCGCCGCGTACGAAGAAGCCGAGCGCGCGCTGGAGCTCATGCGGCACGAAGGCGAGACCGAAGAACTGACGGCCGAGTAACAACGGAAGGAACAGCAGAGGGGCGGCCTAACCCGCCCCCTAGCTTTTCTAGCTGCCATGCACGCAAATCCCCAACGATTGCAAAAGCAGGAACGCAGCGGCAGTTCCCAGTTGCATGCAGTGCCTGCGGGCGATACCCTGAGGCCATTGTTCCTGCGCTTCCTTCGCCTGTTGCGGCTTGCTTTCTGGCGCGCGTTTCAACATGATGCGTTCGCCATTGCCAAAGCCTCGGCTTACTCATCCATCCTGACATTCTTTCCTGCGCTGGTCGTAGTTGGGTCCGTTCTCGCTACCTCGCACAAGACGGAAGCATATCTTCGCGAAATTTCCTACGCCGTCGGCAGGATTTTGCCGGCGGGCAGCGCTACGGCAGTGGCTTATCTCAAAGGAACAACTCAGCGTTCGGTGGGATTGTTGATCACCACTTCATTGCTTTCGCTGTGGACAGCGTCTGGCGTGATGATTTCGTGGATGGAGGGATTTCGCCGTTCTTACCAGCTTCCCAAAATCTGGGGCTTGTTCAAAGAACGCATGATTGCGTTTTCGCTGGTGATTCTTGCCGGGATTCCATTGACCTTCGCGACCATCCTCGTGGCATTTGGCAGCCGGATTGAAACTCGTATTCTGTTTCACCTGGGGCATGAATTCGGGCCCTACATTCTCTTGCTGTGGACCGCGGTGCGCTGGCTGATCGCCGGGCTGACCAGCATCGCTGTGATCGCACTCATTTATCACAACGCCGTACCTCGTACTCAGCCCTGGCATAGCGTGCTGCCGGGCGCCACGCTGGCCACGGCCGTTTGGTTCGGCGCTACGGCGCTATTTGGATGGTACCTGCAGCGCTACGCGGACTACAGCATCATCTACGGTTCGCTGGGTGTGGGTATTGCGCTGCTGGTTTGGATGTACATGATCTCGCTGATCATCCTGGTGGGCGCGGAGTTCAATGCCATGCTTTACCCGCGTGCGATGTTAGGCCGCGAACTCAGGGACATGAATGGCTCGACTCAGAGCACTCCATGAGGCGTTCGAGCGGAAATCTAATCTCATTGCGAATCTGAATCAGGGAAAAATTTGAAAGCCGGCAAGTCTGACCTCGTTTCAGGAGATCTCTCGAGGGGAGTGGTTCCATCCTCTTCTACTGCGCGTCGTGCGAAGATCATTTGTACTGTGGGACCCGCCTGCGATTCCGAGGCCATGCTGCGCGACCTAATGCGGGTAGGAATGGACGTGGCCCGGCTGAAT
Organism: Terriglobales bacterium; assembly: GCA_035489695.1. Taxonomy (GTDB): domain Bacteria; phylum Acidobacteriota; class Terriglobia; order Terriglobales; family Acidobacteriaceae; genus 40CM-3-55-5. Next base: position 1,478 of record DATHJP010000294.1, on the reverse strand, counting down.
TTTTCCCACGGTACGCATCAAGACCACGCGCGCAACATTGCAAGACTGCGTCGCGCCGCCGAAAAAGAAAGCCGCAGCATCTGTATCCTGCAGGATTTGCAGGGCCCCAAGATCCGCACGGGAAGGCTCAAGGGGCACGACCCAGTTCTACTTAAGAACGGATCGCGAGTCACGATTACGCCTCGTGATGTTGCCGGGACGCCTGCTCTAATCTCAACCACGTTTGCGGGTCTGTCCCGCGAGGTTCGTTCGGGCTCGCGGATTCTGCTTTCTGACGGATTGATCGAGCTTCGCGTCGTCCGCGTTCGGGGCGAGGACATTGAATGCGAGGTGGTTAACGGCGGCTTGCTGGCGGAACATCAGGGGATTAATCTCCCCGGAACTGCGCTTAAGATTCCCGCCCTGAGCGCGAAAGATCGCAAGGATCTTGAGTTTGGACTGAAACACGGCGTAGATATTGTCGCGCTTTCGTTTGTGCGCTCCGCTGCGGATATTCGCGCTGTCAAGCAAGTCATGAGCAGTCATCGCCAGGAAGTGCCGGTGATTGCAAAGCTGGAGAAACCGCAGGCGCTGGAGCATCTGGAGGAGATCTTTGAAGCCGCCGATGGGGTGATGGTGGCCCGTGGCGATCTGGGAGTCGAGATGCCGCCGGAAAAGGTTCCGGTGATTCAGAAACACGTGATCCGTCGATCCATGCAATGGCGGAAGCCGGTAATTATCGCGACCCAGATGCTGGAATCGATGATCGAGAATCCGCGGCCCACGCGCGCAGAGGCCAGCGATGTGGCCAATGCGGTGTTCGATGGCACCGATGCGCTGATGCTTTCCGCGGAGACGGCCAGCGGTATGTATCCCCGCGAAGCAGTGACCATGATGGCGAAGATCGTGATTGAGGCCGAGAGCAATATGGCAGAGTTTACCCAGCCGCGCCGCCGCGAACATCGCGGGCTTTCGGTCGCGGAAACCATCTGCGAATCCATCGCGCATGCCGCAGAAGATTTGCGGATGGGTGCTATTGCAGTTTTTACGGAAAGCGGCAATACCGCGCGTTTGATTTCCAAGTATCGTCCCCAGGCTGCAATTTATGCCTTTAGCCATTTGTTGCCCGTATGTAATCGCATGAACCTGCTTTGGGGTGTGCACCCGATGCGGCGGAAACAGGCTCGCAGCGCGGAAGAGATGATGTCCACGGCTGAGCAGGAATTGCTGCGACAGGGAATTATCAAGACGGGGGATGTGCTGGGAGTCGTGGCCGGAACGCAGATGGCGTCGGGATCTACCAACTTTATGCGGCTGCACATGGTCAATGAAGGAGTGGACCGCACAGGCTCGCGCGCGCAAAAATCGACTGCAGCCGCCAAGACTCGAGCGTAGTGTGGAAGCATTCAACGATACCTCGCTGGCTCCTGCCGTTCGCGGATTCCTGCACAGTCCAGAAAATCCTAACGGGGATGGACTCGTGCTCACTCACGGAGCGG
>DATHJP010000293.1:0-4905 GCA_035489695.1 Terriglobales bacterium | reverse complement strand
CTCCTCTCTCTACACCAAAGATGTGAACAAAGCCTTCGCCGCCATCCGCGATCTGGAAGCCGGCATCACTTACATCAATGCGCCTACCATCGGCGCCGAAGTGCATCTACCCTTCGGCGGCGTAAAAGCCACCGGCAACGGCCACCGCGAAGGCGGTATAGGCGCCATCGACTTCTATAGTGAATGGAAGAGCATTTACGTGGATTACTCAGATCGCCTGCAGAGAGCGCAGATCGATCGGCCGGAGTGAAGAAAAAAGAATTGTTGATTGTTGATTGTTGATTGAAAATTCCAAGACAGAAAACTCTAGATTGTTGATTTCCGAGTCAGGAATTCTCAATCGTTTTTGACGTTAAACGTCTTTGACGTTAAATCAAAAATCAACAATCATCAATTCCTCAGTTCTCTATGCCTATCACTCAAGCTCGCGAGATTGCCGCTGCCTCCCGGTTGGAGAACGTGCGCTATGCCATCCGCGATCTTGCTGTTGTGGCGGATGAACTTACCCGGCAAGGTCACCGTATTCTCCCACTCAATATCGGCGATCCCATCAACTTCGATTTCCAGACGCCATCCCACCTGATCGAGACCGTTTACAAGGCGATGAAAGATGGCAAGAACGGATACGCTCCGTCACAGGGCATCAAGGAAGCGTTGGACGCCATTCGTGCCGAAGGCGCGCGCAAAGGAATCACCAGCGTGCAGGACGCATTCGTCACCACCGGAGTTAGCGAGACTGTCGACATTTGCCTAGCCGCACTGCTCAACCCCGGGGACGATATCCTCACTCCGAGCCCGGATTATCCGCTCTATTCCGCAGTGCTGGCCAAACTGGGCATCGGATTAAATACGTACTGGCTGAATGAAGATGACGCCTGGCAGCCCGATCTGATGGACATTCATCAAAAAATAACACCGCGCACCCGGGGCATTGTGCTGATCAATCCAAACAATCCCACCGGCTCGGTATGCTCGCGTCCAATGCTGGAGCAGATCGCGGAACTGGCGCGCCGGCACAACCTGGTAGTCTTCGCCGATGAGATTTACGACAAACTAATTCTGGATGACGACAAGCACATCTCGATGGCAGCCGTTGCGCCAGATGTGCCGGTAGTCACCTTTGGCGGACTGTCAAAAAATTATCTGGCTCCCGGGTGGCGCGTCGGATGGGGCATCGTAAGCGGCGACGCTGGAGCCGTGAAACCATATATCGAAGGCATCCACCGCCTGCTGCGGTCACGCCTCTGCGCCAACCATCCCGAACAATACGCGATCAAAGCCGCGCTCGAAGGCTCACAGCATCATCTGGTCGAAGTGCGCAAGAAACTTCGCTCCCGCCGCGATCTGACGGTTAAGTGGTGCAACTCCACGCCGCGAGTGAGTTGCGTTTCGCCGCGCGGCGCGTTCTATGCCTTTCCGCGACTGGACATCCCCGAAGGTGACAACGTTTTCGTCAAAGAACTCCTCGTGCAAAAACATGTGCTGGTAGTGCATGGCTCCGGTTTCGGCCAGAAACCGGGGACAAACCACATCCGCATCGTTTTCCTGCCAGAGGAGAAGATCCTCGGCAAGGCTTACCAGTCAATCGCGGAGTTTATCCAGAAACGATATTGATTCTTGTTTTTCCTACACATCTAAGTCGTCTTCGGCAACTTACTCCACGGCGCCGCAATTTGACCCGAGCCACTTGGAGGTGAAAGTTCCACTTGTGGTCATCGTGCGACCGCCACCGGTCATGGTCGCGTTCCCTGAGCCTTTGACGTTTTCTGGATTGAGCGCCTCTACATTGATTGTTCCATTGACCTTTGTGTCCGCTTGGTCGCACGTGAACTTAACCTCCGCCTTGCTGCTGGTCGAAGTGACAATGGTCCGAGTGCAATCTTTCTGCTCATCGCTAAATGGTGCTTTCTCCAGTTTCTCCTTGGTCATGCAGCTCTTGGAAGTATTGGTTATGCTTTTCTCTGCGAGTTCGCTTTCATTCTCGCCTCCATCTTGGCGCGCTGCTCAGGCGTGAGTCTGGCCAGCATTTCAGCGGGAATGGGAATCTCGCCGCTGGTGATCCTGGTCGTGGTCGTTTCCCAGAGGCCAGTCTTGACATTCAGAGGTTGAAGCTTGTCCGCAGCCCAAACCGTTACCGACGACAACATCACTAATCCCGCCAGAATTGTCCGCATGTTGAATTCTCCTTCAAAGGAATTTTGATTTGTTAATCTCTCAAAACTTGCACATCGCAATCTTGTTCCCAGTCTTCATAATCTGTTCTCGCTTCAGCACCGCGCTTGGCATGTTAGCGAAGGGTGCGGCAGACAATCTTACGATGAAAACTCGCCAGCTCAATGAGCTGTAGCGGCGATTTATCACGGATGTAGCGGGGCGCCCCATAAGAACACCCCCAACATAAAAAGGAGCAGTCCGCTACAGCAGATCGAGAAGATTGCGACGGTAGTTCGGATCGGGTGGCTGCGCGACAATGTTCGTAGCAGCATTACGATGGCAGCTACTTGGGACCCGACGATCACAACTAGTCCGAACGTCATCACCATTTCGGTAAATCCACCTGCGACGGCGCCCAACCCCGTTTGTTTCCGGGTGGCGATCTGAGCTAACGCGTTAATAATTCCAATCGCTGTCGGGACAACGAAAAGCATGAGAGGTATCCAAGCAAGAAGTAGTCCCAAACGTAATCTCTTCGCGGTCGCGGTCTCAGCATTGCTTTCCATTGTCGTGGCCAAGGAGTGTACTACTTAGTCCTAACTTTTAGTAAAAGCGCTTAGATTCACAACCAGGCTTTTGACGCGATGGCTATCACGGAAATTCGCGTTCGGATCGAAGACGCGCTACTGGCGTCGCGCTTCGGCGATGAGTTCTCCCGACTATCAGCGCGCAGTGTCCGCCTACATTCTTTTCATAAAGTTAAGATCGGTCTCCCGCTTGGCTTACATGCCTACTACGGCAGGCCCAGCGCCATCTTCAGCGCCCGGTTCAGTTCCGATAATTTCGTTGGCGAAAGTGATCCCACATACTGCGTGAGGTCAGACTTGAGCAGACTGACTAGGTTGTCGCACATGATCCAACTCGAATGTTTCAGTCCCTCGTCTGGCCCAACCGGTACCTGTGTGGATAATCCCTCGCCGCTGGTAAATATCGGCGCACAAATCACTGTAGAAAATCTGGAGTCGATTAGCACCTGCCGGCTTACCACCACGAAGCTGCGGTAACGCTTCGGGTCTGCCCCTGGCCGGTACACGCGGTAGAGCTCGCCTCGTCGCATGTCGCGTTAATCCTCTTCCGAGACTTGATAATCCAGGACCTCAGCCGCTTCCGCGTTGAGCCGGTCCGACGCCCTATTTATCCTCTCCAGGTCATGTGCCTCGACTTCCGCGCGCGCTCTTGATCTCAGAAATCGCCGCAGCACGGCTTCGATGAGGGCCGAGCGCGATTGCCGCGATCCGGCTAGACGATCGATTCCGGCAAGCACCTCTCGCGATAGTGTGATAGATGTCTTATCTTTCATACTACTAGTATACTACCAGAAGGCAGCGGCTAGTGATTAGTGCCTAGTGACTAGTTCCGCGCACAAGTAGCCGGATAACGTCTTGACTGGCCGCTAGCCACTAATCACTAGCCACTGAGGTTCCCCTCCGCATAAACTGCGGTCTTCACCCATGATCGACATTCACTGCCACATCCTCGCCGAAGTGGACGACGGCCCCAAGTCTTGGAACGTGGCGCAGGAAATGTGCCGGATCGCGGTGGCCGACGGCATCGAGCACATCGTGGCCACTCCGCATGCTAATGAGCGTTACCACTACGATCGTCACTATCTGGCCGGACTTGTCCATTATTTGCGGCAACAAGTGGGCGGTGCTCCGAAATTAAGCCTGGGGTGTGATTTTCATTTTTCTTACGACAATTTGCAGGACGCGCTGGAAGTCCCGGGACGCTACACCATCGAGGGCAGCAATTATCTGCTGGTCGAGTTGAGCAACTATGGCGTCCCGGTGCAATTGGATGAATGCTTCACGCGGCTGCGGGAGCGTGGCGTCACGGCGGTGATCACTCATCCGGAGCGCAATCCGATTTTGCAGCAGACGCCGGAGCGGGTTCTGCAATGGGTGGAGTTAGGCTGCGCGGTGCAGGTAACTGCGTCGGCGCTCACCGGATCCTGGGGAGACGGAGTTCGGAGTACTGCCAAATGGTTGCTTAAGCACGACGCTGTCCACGTGCTGGCCAGCGACGCTCATGACAGTGTCTATCGCACCCCAGTCCTTTCCGCGGGACGCTCCGTGGCGGCAGAGCTCTGCGGTCAGGATGTCGCGCGCGCTCTGGTGGAAGAGAATCCACTCGCTATCATCAGTGGAAAACCGCTGCCGTATTTTCCGGAGCCAAAAATCAGTGGCTAGTGGTCAGTGGCCAGTAACAGCGGCCGTAATCGATGTGAGGGGCGGAGCTGAATGAAGCCCAAATCTGAATTCGGGATCAAGTATTGGTTGCTCTCGTGCCTTGTCGGGATCGCCGTCTTTGTCCTTTTATCCTTCGTGGCGGGTAATGCTGCGGTCGAGCCTGCTGCTAACTTTCTAGTTTGGCCGGGCATAGCACTAGCTACTCTGATGGGTTTCGGCGCCCATGACTGGCAGGGGTTCGCGCTCTACATTCTGGGGAATGCCTTCTTCTATTGCGGAGTCTTCCTTGCGTTGTTTAGATTCCTCAAAATCGGGAAGCGAAACCCTATTGATTCCTGACTTCTTTTTATTGATTTGGATCTTTGGATTCAGCAGGCGTACTGGCCGGCAATGTATGTGGTGGCTGCGCTGTGGTCATGGCGCTTTCAGGATTGAGCAAGTGCTCGTGGTCCGGTCCCAGGCCCAGTTTGATTAAGGCGCGGGAGTCGGGAACAGTCTTACT
>DATHJP010000292.1:0-13986 GCA_035489695.1 Terriglobales bacterium | reverse complement strand
CCGTAATCACGGCCAGATGTTTCCACAGCCCGCGCCACAATGCCGGCAAAGGCCTCGCGAAATTCAGGGTACTTTGCGACCAACCCCTTCATCACCGTCATGTTGTCCTGAAAGGTTTGCGTACTGTTGGAAACATCGGGGGACTGATACTTAACTACCAAATCGAGATCGTTGCCAACGGCCAGTGGAAACAAGCTTGTGAGCTTGAAAGTCTTGCCACCAGAGGCCAGGTCTGAAGGGGGTAAATCTGAAGGCTTCGCGGTCTGCGATTCGTCATACAGTTTATCCGTTACCAGGGTGCTCATGAATGGCACAGGCGCCAGTAGTTCGCGGGCTTGGAGAAAGTACAACCATGCATTGTGAGTCTGGCCCTTGGCTTTATACTCGCGTGCCCGGCTGACGAACCAGTTGCCATCATGACCGGCCACTTGCAATGGCTTGGCATAAAATCCACCCAGTTTCCAGTCAGTGCCCTGCTGCTGTAGGACAAACGACAGCGTATATGGTGTTTTGGCGCCGTTGACGTCGAGAATCGCGATGCCATAGTTTCCCGCCGGCAGATTGGAGAGCTGAAATACGGCGCTGTCTTTCGTCTGCCCTTGGGCGCCAAACACTCCGCACAAGAATTCAGCGTGTGCCAACGGTGCGGTCCCTTCCGCTTTTAACAGGAACGGCGGACGCGGCGTTGCCTGCGCACCGGTGAAGTTGGACTGGTTATCTTTGACTGCGGTCTCGATGCCGGAAAAATCGGAAGCAACGCTGGCAATCGAATTCTGCCGCAACGAAGCCGAATCGCCCCGCGCTGCCATGTCAAAGTATCGCTTGGCAGTGTTCACCAAAGCAGTCCGCGTGGCCTCGTCCATGTCGCTGGCGGTAAGGCAGGTCTGGCCGTAGGCTGATCCGGCCAAAAGCAGGCCCAGTACCAAAGCAAAATAGAGGCGGTGTAGCTGGCTACGTACAGTCGCCGAGCACGATGGCTTGTTTTGGGCAGTGGTCATAGTGTCCCTACATTGTACGATGCCATTTATCCGGTGCGGGCTGCAAGTACCTCGGAACCTACAGGTAACACTAAGTAATCTGATCGTAGGAAAGGATGTATTTTCATCTCTTAACTTTGGCTTCGCCAATTGCGCGCGGTTCGGCCCTGTGTTACCGTCCCCTTGATTCCCACTTCTAAGCGATAGGGAGAAACTATGGCCTGGATCATTCTGGGTGTATTGGTTGTCATCGCCTTCGTGCTGATCGGGATGTACAACAGCCTGGTCCAGTTGCGAGTTCGCACGGACAACGCATGGTCCGATATCAATGTGCAGCTCAAACGCCGTCACGACCTGATTCCGAATCTGGTCGAAACGGTGAAAGGGTACGCCACCCACGAAAAAGGCACTTTCGAAAACATCGCCAAGTTCCGTTCGATGGCGATGCAAGCCAGCACGCCCGCCGACAAAGCAGTCGCCGAAAACCAACTCACCGGCGCGTTGAAAAGCCTGTTCGCGGTAGCTGAGAATTATCCCGAGCTGAAGGCGTCCGAGGAATTCACCCAATTGCAAAGCTCGCTGAGCCAGACCGAAGATACGATTCAGAATTCGCGCCGCTATTACAACGCCGTGGTGCGCGATCTGAATACCAAAATCCAGTCCTTTCCGACAAATTTTATTGCGGGTATGTTTGGATTCCAGCAACGCCAATTCTTCGAAGTAGCCGAAACCGACCGCGAACCGGTAGCAGTGAAGTTTTGAGTGTGAGCGAACTCTTCGCCAGAAGCGATCGCGGCGCACGTCGAGCAGGACTCTCGCGTGTTGCAGTACTTCCCTTGCTACTCCTATCTTGCGTCCTGACTCTTTCCACACCGCTTTGGGCCAAGAGCTGGCGGGTAGCCGACTACAGCGACACCATCAACGTAGGCGTCGATGGCTCGACTGCTGTCCACGAGCGCCTGACTCTGGTTTTCATCGGCGAATGGCATGGCATCCATCGCTTTATCCCGGTCGAGTACCCTGGCCCGAGCGGCACCAATTACACGTTGTTGATCGATGTGGTGGGTGTCACAGACGCCGCGGGCCAAAAGCTGAAGTATGAATCCCGCATCACTCATGGTCTTCGAGATTTGAAAATTCTGATTCCTGATGCGGTGGACACCACTCGCACGGTAGAGATCGCCTACAACGTGCGCAACGGAATTCGGTACTTCGAGGATCATGACGAGTTTTACTGGAACGTTACCGGTAACGACTGGCCGGTGCCCATCGATCACGCATCAGCCTTGGTCAGCCTGCCGAGTGCCGCGACAGGTTCGTTGCGCGCCCAGGCCTTTACCGGCGTATATGGGTCGGCCGAACGCGAAGCTACGTCTGAAGTCAAAGGCTCAGACGTCTCGTTCGAAACTACAAATCCGTTGCCCATGCGCGGCGGCCTGACCATCGATATCTACATCCCAAAGAGCATTCTCAAACAGCCGGGCGCATTGACTCGGCTGGCATGGTTTCTGGGAAGCAATCCCATTGTGTTTTTGCCGCTGGTCACGTTAGGCGTGATGTTCGCACTGTGGTGGTACAAGGGACGCGATCCCGATCCTGGCCTCTCCGTGGCCCCGATGTATGAACCGCCCGAGGGTATGACGCCGGCGGAAGCGGGCACACTGATCGATGACACCATCCATCCGCGCGATATCACTTGCACTCTGGTGGACCTGGCCGTTCGGGGCTATGTGAAGATCGAAGAGAAAGTGGAGACCACTCTCGGCATCTTTCACAACAAGGATTATGTCTTTCATCTTCTGAAGCCCCGCGAGCAGTGGAGTGACCTCGCGCCGCACGAACGCGTGATGCTGGAGAATGTTTTTGTGGATGGAAGCGAGACCCGCCTATCAGCCCTGAAGAACCGCTTTTACACCGCGCTCCCGAGAATTCAGCAGGACATCAAAGCGGCTCTGAAAAACAAGGGCATGTATCTTCTCGATCCTGACTCGGCAAATGCTTACAGCTTTTTGGGGATTGTCCTGATTGTGGCGCCATTCGCCATCGCCCAGTTCACTGGATATAAAGACGTATTAAGCTCGATCGGCCTGGTGATTGGCTGCGGCATTGTTTCCGTAGTCATCTGGTGGCTCTTTGCCCGACAAATGAGTGCAAAGACAGTGAAGGGCGGACGCACTCGCGTCGCCGTACTGGGCTTCCAGGAATTCATGAACCGCGTGGACGCTGATCGCTTGAAGCGCATGCCTCCGGATACATTTGAGAAGTACCTGCCTTACGCAATGGCGCTGGGCGTGGAGCACAACTGGGCTCAAGCCTTCGCCGGAATCGTGAAGGATCCTCCGCGATGGTATGTCTCGCCCAACGGCTATACCGGCTTCAACCCGGTCTTCTTTTCCAGTTCCATGCACAGCATGGCGTCGGACATGAACCAGGTATTCGTCTCCGCGCCGCGCTCCAGTTCAAGCGGCTCCGGGTTCAGCGGCGGAGGTGGCGGAGGATTCTCCGGCGGCGGCTTCGGCGGAGGGGGAGGAAGCGCCTTCTGATCCGGCAATTCCCCTGCCTCGGGGGAACCTAGTTCCTACCCTTACCCTACTAGTAATCCTGCTTTTGCGAGGGGTATCTTCCGTGATATAAGTGCCTTAAGTAGGTTTTGAGACTCCATCAGGAGAAGCCGTATGGAGCTGGCTTTTGCTCGCAAGGGAGGCCAGGAACGAGGAGGTCTTGTGTCCGAAGCGCGGACGGGGAAACGATTCCCCTTGGAATTGCCGATCAAGATCCATAGGGCGGACGAGGGTGGAGAACACAGCGGGGTGACGGGAAACCTGAGCGCCGCCGGAGTTTACATCCGCGCCGATGCCGCCATGGAAGTGGGCTCCACGGTAGAGTTCGAAATTGCTCTGCCACCGGAAGTGACCGGAGCCAAGGAAAACGTGGTTATCCACTGTAAGGGACGCGTGGTGCGCAGCGATGACCCCGCATCTAGCAGCGGTGGTGGGGATTCTCGCGGTGTGGCTTGTGTCATCGATTCTTACGATTTTGTTCGCCGTTAGTATTGCTTAGGAGCTGACCCGATGCTCAAACTGATTCTGGCCGATAACCAGGCAATCTTCCGCGCGGGAATCGCCAAAGTGCTGGCGGTCGAAGACGAAATGCGCATCGTGGCGCAGGCGCAGACCCAGGAACAGATGTTCATGGCTCTGGACAAGTTTCGCGCCGCCGTGCTGATTGTCGCTGGTGGGTTCCATTCCGATTTCAATGCCGTGCTGCAGTCGGCAAACCGTAACAAAACTCGCGTCGTGGTGCTGGCCGATACCGGTGAAAGCGCGCAACGCTACATGGGAGCGGGCTCGCATGGCGTCGTCTACCGCAACGTAACCAGTGCCGCGTTAGTTGATTGCGTGCGGAAGGTTGCTCGTGGCGAGACTTGGGTGCAGGACATTGCCGTACCCAGCGAGCTGACCGAGAACGATATGGTCGGATTGCGAGTGCGCGACCGGCTAACCGCCAAGGAATTGCGCATCGTGGCGCTCATCGTTCAGGGTTACAAGAACAAGGAAATCGCCTCGCAACTGGGAACCACCGAGCAAGTGATCAAGAACTATCTGCGCAACGTTTATGACAAGATCGGCGTGTCGGACCGGTTGGAACTGGCGTTGTTTACCATTCATCACCGGATTCTGAATGAAGCGGCGGCAGCCACGGCGGCTGCATCGCAACCGCAGCCGGGTCCGGGAGCGGGCGTGACCTCCTAAAAGTTTGGCGCGAGATCAGGCCGCCTGCGGGCGGCCTTTTTTTATAGTGCCTTCCTACCCCGAGGGTGCCCCGTCCAAGCTCTGCTTGGGCGGGTCTTTTGACCTTCATCCGTCAGGGACTCGACCCGATCGGTGAAAAATCTCAAGCCGTGGGGTTCTCCTATCTTGAACGTGCACCCGCCCGCAGAAAAACCCCGCCCAAGCAGAGCTTGGACGGGGCACCCTCGAGAGTAGATCGAGTCCTCTTATGTCACTTGGGATATACTCTGTCCCTCAAGAATTCAATTTCAATCAGGAAAAGGTGAGTATGCAGAAACTTTACTGGATTGTCCTTCTCATCGCTGCGTTGGCTACAGCCGCGGTGGGGCAGATGGATGACATGAAACCCAAGCCGAAGGCAAAAGCGAGCGCGAAGATGAGCGGTAATGCGGCCACTGAACAGAAACTCGTGGACATGGAAAAATCATTGTGGGAAGCCTGGAAGAATCATGACTCAGCACCATTTCAGAAGCTCCTGACGTCGGACTCTGTCAACGTGACTCCCTCGGGTGTCTCTGGTACGGAACAAGCCGTGAAGGACATTGGCGCCTCCGACTGCAAGGTCAACAGTTATTCCGTTGAGGATCCGAAGTCCACATGGGTTGACAAGGATGCCGTGCTGTTGACTTACAAAGCGAACCAGGACGCAGTTTGTAGCGGGCAAAAGTTGCCTGAAACTGTCTGGGCGAGTTCGATCTGGGTAAAAAAGGGGAATGAATGGAAGGCTGCTTTCCATCAAGAAACCGCGGTACAGAGCGGGATGGGCGCTGAAGAGAAGAAGAACTAAATATCAGATTCAAGGTCTAGTTTCGGTATAAGCCGCTCCGCTCTCGGGCGGCTTTTTTTACGTCTAGGTGATCTTCTCTCCCACCGACTTCCCCTGGGTGAACAGATAAAGATAATCCGGGCCACCGGACTTGGAATCCGTGCCTGACATATTGAATCCACCGAACGGATGCGCGCCCACGATCGCTCCCGTACATTTGCGATTGATGTAGAGATTGCCGACCTGGAACTCCCGAACGGCGCGTTCGATCTTCTCGCGTGACTTGGTGTAGACCGCCCCAGTCAAGCCAAACTCGGTGTCATTGGCGATCTCGAGCGCGTGGTCGTAATTTTTCGCTTTAATGACCGCAAGCACCGGGCCAAAAACTTCTTCCTGCTCCAGGCGTGATTTGGGAGGAATGTCGGCGATCACGGTGGGCTGCAGGAAATATCCTTCTCCGGCGTTTGTGGCGCGTCCGCCGCCAGTAATCAGGCGTCCGTCTTTCTTACCGATTTCGATGTAGTCGAGAATCGACTTCATCGATCCCTCGTTAATTACCGCACCCATATTGGCGTTCTCTGCCGGATCGCCCACATTGATTTTTTCTACACGTGCCTTCAATCTTTCCAGAAACTTGTCATAGATGCGCTCGTCGATGATGGCCCGCGAGCAGGCGGAGCACTTCTGTCCCTGAAAGCCGAACGCCGCCTGAGCGACGCCTTCGACGGCTGAGTCCAGATCGGCCTCGGAATCCACGATGATGGCGTCTTTGCCACCCATTTCGAGGATCGCCCGCTTGATCCATATTTGCCCCGGAGATTGCGTGGCTGCACTCTTGTTGATATCCAGCCCGACTTCGCGGGATCCGGTGAAGGCGATGAAGCGGGTCTTGGGATGCGCCACCACTGCATTGCCGAAGGTCGCGCCGGCGCCAGGACAGAAGTTGACCACGCCGTCCGGCATGCCTGCCTCTTCCAGCAGTTCCACAAATTTGGCAGCGATGGTAGGCGAGTCGCTGGAAGGTTTCAGAATGACCGTGTTGCCGGAAACAATGGAGGCTAGCGTCATACCCGCCATGATCGCGGCAGGAAAATTCCATGGCGGAATCACCGCGCCAACACCGAGCGGAATGTAGAACAGATGATCGCGTTCTCCGGGTAGCTGCACCGGCGCGTCCACTTTCGCCAGACGCAACGCTTCACGGCTATAAAATTCGCAGAAATCGATGGTCTCGGCGATGTCGGCGTCGGCTTCCGCCCAGGTCTTGCTTACTTCAAAGACCAGCCAGGCGCAGAGTTCAAACTTACGTTCCCGCATCAGGTCGCCCACGCGGAATACCAGGCTTGCACGCTCTTCGACTGAGGTGCGGCTCCAACTGTCAAAGGCTCGCAGGGCCGCCTGCATAGCGGGTTCCACGTGTTCCTTGCCGGCCTTCTGGTGCAGTCCCACGACCTGCGATGGTTTCGCCGGATTGATGGACTTAATCTTGTCTTGAGTCTTAACCCGCTTCCCGCCAATTACTAGCTCGTACTCGCGCCCTAATTGTCCACGCACTTTTTCGATGGCGGAGCGCATCTTTCGCGCATTTTCTTCCTTGTTAAAGTCGGTAAGCGGCTCGTTAATAAACGGCCCTTCATGAAGACGAATCTGGGGGCGAGTGGGGGCTTCAACCGTTGCCATAAGAGCACCTCAAGGAGAAATACGGTCCGGCGCGAGAGACGCGACGGAACTCTTTATTGTACACCGGGAAACGGGGCAGAGCCGGCGAGACGCCGGCGCTACAAAACGCAACTCGGCAGTGCACACAGAGCGCGCAGCAGGCGGCGAGGCTAGGGAACGTTGACCGAATCGTGGCTCTCAGCGGGCCGATAGCTCACGGCCGCGGTGCGCTCCAGTTTGTCCCAGGCAAAACGTTGGCCCTCGATCGCACGTTTTAATGTCTTCAGCAAAACGACGGAGAATAACTGCCGGTAGGCGAAACGTTGCAACCAGACCTGGCTGAGCAACCACACGTCTTCACGTGTCTCTGACCGCCGCCGTTCCAGCGCAAACGCAATCGCGGACGCCAGAAAATCAATCACCAGGAACGCAACAAAGAACATTACCAGACGCACGAAGCTGGCCGGATCCGTGGATTCCGGATGAAAATATTTCTGAATCAGATACCACACCGTACCCACTCCGAACATGATATCGATAAACGGCGACACCACCGGCAGAAGGATTTGGAAGATAACGATATTGGGCATTGCGATCCAGCCCAGCACGCCTTTGCGTCCGAATGCAGCGCGATGCTTCCACATCGATTGCAGGATGCCGAACGACCAGCGGAAGCGTTGGCGCATGAGGCCTTTGGCATTTGACGGCGCTTCGGTATAGGCGAGCGCCATATCTTCATATTCCACCCGGTAGCCACGCTGCAGTAACGCAATGGTGAGGTCAGCATCTTCGGCGACCGTATCGATGTGATAGCCGCCAGCCTCACGCACTGCCGAGGTGCGCCATGCCCCGATCGCTCCTGGCACTACACTGACTGCACCCAGCACATCCAGCGCGCGCCGTTCAAAGTTCTGGCTGGTGATGTATTCCAGCGCCTGCCAGCGCGTCCACAAATTCATGCGGTTACCGACCTTCGCATTCCCTGCTACCGCGCCCACCTTAGGGTCAAGAAAGTGCGGTACCAGTCGCGAGATCGCATCTCGGGCAATCACAGTATCGGCGTCGATTCCGACGAAAATTTCCTCATCGCGCAGATGCTCGAGGCCGAAATTCAGCGCCTCGGCCTTCCCGGAATTGGGCTTGGTTAATACCAGCACCCGGTCCGAGGCTCTTTGCGCGAGCACGGTCGCGCGCGCGATTTCCAGAGTCCGGTCGCTCGACCCATCGTCAATGACGATCACCCGCAGCTTTGGATAGTGCGAGCCGAGTGCAGCGCGAATGGTGCGCTCAATCACTTTCTCTTCGTTAAACGCGGGAATCAAAATCGCCACGTTCGGCTTATAAGATTCCGTTTCCCCTGGCCTGCCATAATGCCGCTCTCGCAGACGATCAAACACGGCAAAGATGCCGATGAACAGCAGGCGGCTTGTCATCAGGACGTCACCAACCAGAAAGATAATCGTTATTCCCTTGATGGTGATATCGAACAGCCAGAAACCAAGCCAGTTCAGCCGCGCCGCCCAGCGTTCATTCGCAGGAATAGGCGGCATCACATCAGCCCGCGTCTTACCCAGTAATTGATAAACGGGAACGATTTGATGATTTCTTGCGCGCACGCCTTCGATGATCATGGGCAAAGCGCGCACTGTCTCGCGGCGGTCGCCACCGCCATCGTGCAACAGAATAATATTGCCGCAGCGCTGATCGTGAGGTGCGCAGGGCGGCAAATGAGCCATCACGTCGGAAGTGATCTGCTCCGCGCTGTGATGAGGATTGTCCCGCCAATCATTGGGATCAATCTTGTTCCCAATCGTGGTGTATCCCATTTCTTGCGTGATCTCGAGTGGTCGCACCTGATCTTCAGTGTCTGGTTCCTGATCGATCGAATAAGGCGGGCGGAACAGGATGGTGCGTATGCCCATGCGGCTGGCGAATAACCGTTCGGTGAGATTGAGTTCGAGACGCATGTATCCACGCGAGATGTTGCTGATATCGGGGTGAGTGAATGTGTGGTTTCCGATCTCATGTCCTTCGGCGTAGACGCGCGACGTGAGATCGGAGAATTTATCGGCCTGAATTCCGATCAGGAAAAAAGTAGCCGGCGCCTGCTCGCGCTTCAGCACATCCAGGATCTTCGGAGTCCAGTCCGGATCGGGACCGTCATCGAAGGTGATGGCGACTCCATTACTGCTCGAACCGTACCGTGCGACACGGTATGGTTCGGGCAGAGAGTCGAAGTTCTCGTCCGTAATCTGTCCCGTGGCCGGATCGACGTCGAGGGTTCGCTGCCCTTCTGCGGGGCGATCTTCAATGCGCAGTATCTCGCCCCGTCCTTCCATGTCCACGTCCTGGCCGGGCGGTACGTCCTTCAACTTAGCTGCGGAGTCGGATTCGCCGGGTATGTCCCACACTTTCCATAGCGAGCGATCCTCAGAGCCCAAACGCCAAAGCGCGAATGTGTTAATCCCCAGGGATTGCGCAGCACGCATCTGGTTGAGCGCAGTCACAGCATCCAGGAACCAGATGTTGTGTTGCAGATTGCGCTCGTCGAAATAGCTGACATGCGGATTGAGGCTGTCTCCGTCGAAGTCCACGTCCGCATCCGAGTCGCGGGCGGTCAGCCAGGCGTCCTGCACCGAAACATTGGTGTCTTTTACATCGGGAGGTAGTGCTCCATGCTTCGGTTTACGCGCCCAGTCATAACCGTAGTTGCCAATGGCGCAGATGATTCTTTCCTGCGGAACAACTTTTTTCACTGCCTGCAGGTTCGCCACAAACCAATCTTGAGAAGCAACCGGGCCCGGTTTGCCGCCAGGATAGTGCTCGTCATAATTCATGATTACCGCGCCATCGATGCGAGCGGAAATCGCAGCGTAATCAAAATCTTCATTTCGCGCGGGCACGCTGACGTACAGCTTCATTCCTTTCGCGTGCAGATCAGTCGAGAGTTCGCGCAGCAGCGCCAGATAACCCTTCTGCGCGCTGGTGGGAAAGTCTTCAAAGTCCACCATCAGACCGCGATATTTGTCACTAGCCAGAAAAGCTGCAATCTGTTGCCGGAAGCGCGCGCGAGCCGCTGGATCATTAAGAAATGCGCCGATGCCACTGGTCCAGTTGGTTCCATCGAAGTTGTTGACCATGGGAAAGATTTCCATTCCCGTATCTTCCGACTTCAGGAAGGACATCACCTTGTCGTCGACGGCATGGACTGCGGTACCTTGCACTACGTCGAAGAATTTGTTGGTTTCAAGATCAGTGCCCTGCAAGTGACCGTCGGGTGTGACGACGTGCAGCCAATCCGGGAAGAGCAAATCAATCTGTCTGGCATATTCGCGCAACGACGAGAAGCTGGCTGCGTCGTAAGGCACGTAGAAAGCGGCGCGGATGCCTTCCTCGGCATTCAACTTGACCTGGGAAGGCGCGCCTTTAGTTTTGCGATGCCCTCGACGTGCCGCCTGGCGGCGTTTCTCTTTGGCTTTTTCCTTTTCCGTTTCCTTTAAGGAATGAAACGGACGCTTCATCGATGGCAAGAGAAGTTCAGGCAGCGGTTCGCTGCGCAGCGCTGTGTAAACAAAAAAAATGATGAGGCCGGTGATTGTAATGCCGAGAATATCGAAAAAACGCCGCACCCGTTTCCAGCGGGATTGCCGAGGGTCGAAAAAAACCGGTTGCGTCATGAAATGGAATTGCTTCCATCCTAAGCTGCGCCAAGCAGAGGGTCAAACCAGATCGAACGTGTTACTGCAGAGCTTCCCAAATGGGAAACTGGGACGATCCTCCAGCGCCGCTGCGGTATATTCGTAGCGTGCGCGAGCTGGTGCGCAACCATCTCCGTTTCTTTCTTTGCGCGACGCTGGCGGCGGTTGCCCTGCGCCTTCTGTTCATTTTTCGCTTCCCGGCAGTAACCTCGGATTCCTTTGTTTATGGAGACATCGCCAAGAACTGGCTGCAGCATGGAATCTACGGCCTGAGCGGGCCTGAGGAAATTTCGCCTACTTTCATACGCCTCCCGGGATATCCCGCATTTCTCGCGGCGGTATTTGCAGTTTTCGGAATGGAGCATTACCGGGCAGTCCTGGTGGTACAGATGTTCGTGGATATTGGCACTTGCCTTGTGATCGCCGATATGGCACGCCGCGCAATTTCCCCCAGGGCCGCGAAAGCTGCCTTCCTATTGGCCGCGCTTTGTCCCTTTCTCGCCAACTATTCCGCCGCGGCTTTGACCGAGACTTTGGAGATCTTCTTTACCGCCCTCGCATTGGATTTCGCAATTGCTGGTCTCACTGCTCTCGATCGTCAGCAGATACGGCCCTGGCTGGGGTGCGGGTTTGCTATCGCCGCGGCCATCCTGTTGCGTCCTGACGGGGGTCTGCTGCTGATTGCGATTGAGGCCTACCTGCTCGTGATTCTGCTGCGTTCATTAAGGAACAGATCGCGGACTATGCGCGTGCTGCGGGTCGCTATTGCAGTCGGGCTGATCGCTCTGGCGCCACTCGTTCCCTGGGGTTTGCGCAATCTGCATACACTGCATCGCTTCCAGCCGCTGGCTCCGCGCTATGCCAACCAGGAAGACGAGTTCGTGCCCATGGGATTCAATCGCTGGGTGAAAACCTGGATGGCAGACTACGCCTCGGTAGAGGAGATTTATTGGCCCGTGCCGGGAGACGCCATTCCTGCCGACAAGCTCCCCGCTCGTGCTTTCGATTCGGAAGCACAACACCAACAGACTATGCAGTTGCTGGCGGAATACAACGAGACTTTGCATTTCACACCGGAATTGGATAGCAAGTTTGCAGCATTGACGGAGCAGCGGATTCGAGACCATCCGCTGCGCTATTATTTGGTGCTTCCAGCAGTGCGTGTAGCAGATATGTGGCTGCGGCCGCGCACTGAACTGCTACCCTGCGACAGTCGTTGGTGGGAATTCAATGATGATCCCCAATGGACGGCGCTGGCAATCGCTCTTGGAGCAATCAATCTTCTGTACATAGGAGCGGCCCTGACAGGATTGGTAAGGGCACGTTTCGTGACTGGCTCGACGCTGCTGTTAACCTTGGTGGTTCTACGCTCGGTCTTTCTTGGCACGCTGGAAAACCCCGAACCGCGCTATGCGCTGGAATGCTTTCCGGCAGTAATTTGGTGGATCAGTGCTCTGTTCAGGTAGCCGTTCCAGGCCTAATTGCTACCAAAAGCTGTAGACTCCTTCTTTCAAAATCGGGATTCAATGCTTTTAATAGCCGCAAAGTAGCGCAAAATGTGCTTGCTTTGTTGGATGGCCAATTGCAATAATCCACCCCAAACTTGGGGTCTTATCTTGCCAACAGCTTTTGGGCTTAAGGTCGTAAGCCGTACAACGTCCTCAAAGGAGCTGCCATGCGTTCTGTGAAAGTAATCGCCTTCGCGCTACTGGTTCCCATGTTCGCCGCGATGTTGTGGAGTCAAACCGGGACCTCGACCGTTCGAGGAACCGTCACTGATCCGCAAGGCCGGGTGATTCCCGATGCGACCTTGACCTTAACCAACGTTGGCAACAACGCACCGCGCAACGTGAAATCCAGCGACGGGGGAACTTTTACCTTCGACTTTCTCCCGCCCGGCGAATATCGACTGGAAGCGGAAGCGCCCGGCTTCAAAAAAAGAGTGGTGGACAATGTCCGCGCCCTGGTTGGAAAGCAAACTGAGGCCAACGTGCAATTGGAAGTTGGGACCGTGGGCGAGGTGGTCGAAGTAAGAGCGGCCAACGAAAATCTGGTCAATACACAGGACGCTACGCTGGGCAATAATTTCGTATCCCAGCAGATAACGCAGCTTCCATTGGAAGCCCGCAACCTGATTGACCTGCTCAGCCTGCAGCCTGGGGCCACTCGCGAGGGGTATGTCACCGGGGCGCGAGCCGATCAAGCAAATGTCACCCTAGATGGCGTGGACATCAACAACGCTCAAACTGGCAATGCTCAGGTACCTTTGACCACCAATAGCCTGGTAATCGGCCAATTGGATACTGACAGAGGCAACATCACTTCGGGTCCGGTTCTCCGGCTGAATTCGGAGGGAATCGAAGAGTTCCGCGTCACCACAGCGAACGCAAATGCGAACCAGGGTCGCTCATCCGGTTCCCAAGTGAATTTGGTTTCCAAGGCGGGTACGAATAGCTGGCATGGGGCGGGGTTTGAAGTCTACCGAAGCAGGGGCTTCACCGCGAACGATTGGTTCAACAATCATGCTGACCCCCAAGTTCCTCGCACGCCGCTGGTGCGGCACACATATGGGGGAGGGATCGGCGGGCCGATCATCAAGAACAAAGCATTCTTCTTCTATAGTTATGACGGCCGTCATGATGCCACGGGCCAGAGTGTGACCAGGGTCGTTCCGTTAAAAGATAATTTTTTTGGGGATGGCACAAATGGTCTAGGCCAGGGAGTAGTGCATTATCAATACTGTGCCGATCCACCCACCTGCAATAGCATCCAGGTTGCGTCTTTGAACATCAACCTCCCTGTGGGCCAGGGACCGTATCCAGAAACTGGTATCAACCAAACCGCGCTGGATGCGATAGCAGCGGCGGCCAATAAGTATCAGGCTAACGACACAACCCAGGGCGACGGGTTGAACACTGGGGGATTCCGATTCAACGCCCCCACGCCCGTGAAGTTAAACTCTCACGCTGCCAAGTTTGATTTCAATCTGACGAACAATCAGACAGCTTTCGCCCGCTTGAATGTGATTTATGATCACCAGATACTTCCCCAGTGGCTGCCCGATACTCCTTCTCCACTGGTGTGGAACCATCCCT
>DATHJP010000291.1:0-2921 GCA_035489695.1 Terriglobales bacterium | reverse complement strand
TACGACTAACCCCAACAGCCCCGCAGATGATCAGAGCCGGATAGAAGTCGTGCAGGTAACGCTCGGTCAAAACGAGTGCTGTCAACACAATTGCGCCGCCGCAAAGAAGCGCGATTGCTGGGAGACGTAACCGACGCGCCGTTTCGCTGCCTCCGCGTACGAGCGGTAAGCCCCCCAACCCAGCAAGCACCAAAAGAGCCGGCATGCTAACCGGGAACGTCGAGAATCCATCGACGAAGATAATCGCTGGTGAGCCCACGAAGGTGGCCTCTCGTGAAGGATATATCCACGGGAATTGGGCCAGCCACAAACCGTGGAAACCCAGATAGCTCACGAGAGTGGTTGGTACGTTCTCCAGATGGAGTGGTCGGCCGCCGCTTACCTGGCGAAACGCGGCATTTTGAGCGAAAATGTCGTAATACTTCAATGGAACTCCATCGAAGGTGTGAAACTTGGCATAGTTTACCCCGAAATATGACACGAGGATGATAATTACAGCCGCGCTTGCGATGATTGCATGTGAACGAGCGTCAGGAGACGTGGCAAACCCGAACATCGACTGTAACGCCTTTGGGTTTCCGAAAATGCGCCAAATCAAGGCTCCTGCTACCACGATCATAACAAGCAACGGCCCGACGCCCACGGTGGCGCGCGAATGAAGCGACATGAATGCGAAGGAACTTGCTAGCACCAGCAGAGTCTTACTCGGTCGTGCGAGGTAGCTCAGAATCGTCCAGGTGAAGAGCAGTGCGAACGTGCCGCCCCACATGATCGCTTCGTGGAACGTAAAGGAGCGAGCCACGAGAAAGACGTTTGTCGAGCCTATGCCAGCGCAGAGAATGAACAGCGAGTGAAGCACACGACGCTTGCGCCAATTGGCAACCTGTTCGCGACGGACCAGCGTCAAAAGGCCGTACGCGCAAATCAGATTGAGCGAGCACGCTATGAACATCATCACCCGACTCCACCGGCCATCCATATTTTTGAACAGAAGAATCAGGGGGACCCGAAGCAGCGCCGGACCGATTCCGAAATATCCATAGGTTCTGCCATGGAACGTGAATGATTCAGTGCCAATGGCGGCCTGCGGCACATCCAAGCGACCCGCAATCAACGATCTCGCCTGTGCGTCGTAAAACCCGCAGAAGTGCTCCCCGTCGAACAGATTCCAATCGCCCCAGGTCACGAACCAGGCGCAAATCGCCATCGTGAGAAGAAAGACAGGCAATATATAACCGTGTCGATTCCACCATCGCTGTTCGGTTAAACTGGTCTCAAGGCTAGGTGGAATCTCCGGCGCGACAGCGAGCATGCCTTTGATCACAAGCAGGTCACAAGCCGGGCGCTTGGATTGGAGGCGAGATGCGAGATTGCAGCGAAATGCGGGTGGGCGAAGCTTCGGCTTGCAGGCGGTCAAAAAGGCATAATCGCTTCATCCCTTCTCCCCCTTTTTCCGAAGCCACATGAGCCCACGTCGGAGAGAAGTTACTGTTTCTTGCGGTGCATGACTGACTGGTTTCACGAGAATTGGTTCGAAGCTGAAAAGACTCAAAGAGGATTCAGAGCGGACCGCGCCTTTCCAAAGGACGATTATCCCGGCAATCAAGATTGCCCATGGCCAGAGCGACCACGGCACCCAATCGGAGTTCGGCCGATACTTTGAAAGAACAAAGTACCAGGGGAACGCATCCGAATTGATATTGTAAAAGAAAAACAAGAAGAGTGAACTGGCCAAAGTAAGATAAGCAAAGAGCGGTGGGGAAAGCAGAACGAGAAAAGGCATTAACCACACCATATACTGTGGAGCTACCGCTGGAGAAAAGATGAAGAAGATTATCCACGCGTAGCCAATTGACCTGACAGCTCCATCAGCGTCTAATTTGCGACGGCGCCACGCGAGCAGAAACACGCAGGCAACGATGAAAGCTTTTAGAACAAGGCCGACTATTCTTTGTGACGGCGTGAGGCTTTCATCCGACACGGTTCCGAAAGACGACCAACCAGTCAGTCGCAGCCAGTATGTAATACCCCAAACTCCGTAGAGTCCGCCATAGGAGAAGACGTTCTTAATGAAAAACATCGGAAATTTTAAAAGCGCCTCCGACCATAATACAACCGAACTCAGGGCAAACGGGAGGAGGAACGAAACGACCGCACCGCGGGAGAGCCAAAAGAAGAAGAAAATCGGGAATAATAAGAGAGGGATGATTTTTATCTGGCAACTGAGCGCAAGGAATAGTCCGCAAAGCGCCGGCTTCTCTCGAAAAAGCATGACTGATGCGATGAAGAGAAACATCACCATGACCGGGTCAGTGTTTCCGTGAAATCCGGAGATCATGAGAGAAACTGGACTAATCGCCATGACAGCCAGGGCCCAGGCCGGAAGCCTCAATCTCGGTTCACGGCGTCCGAGATTGAGAAAAATGAGAACTACGACTAAGTCCGCTATGATACCCGGAAGCCGCAATAGAAAGGGGAACGTGATTCCATTCTGCCGGAGAAAGGGTTGCTGCTCGAGGTAGTAGATGGCGCGCAAAAAGTAGGCGGTCAACGGTGGATGGTTGAACGAAATATTGTGAGTGTAGGTCCATTCGACGCCATGTTCGGTCAATGCCTTGGCAAATCTGTGGAAACTAGTCACATCGTTTGTGCCGAGGGTGTTCAAGGCGATGGAGACCTTAAAAATAAAAGCAAGCGCAGCGACGGCGACCAACCAGAATGTTGAATCAATTCTTCGGCGCGACTTGCTCTGCTGCCACCCCGGGTCGGATCCCACTTCTGAAACTCGGTCCATCGGGTTCAATATGTCGTGACGGAGCTTGTAAAGGAAGGCGATATGAGTCGCGCCAATCTTTCCTGCGCTCCCGGGAACAACCAAATTCCTCTCATCATTCGTGTTTATTGGTGCTCATTCGTGGTTA
>DATHJP010000290.1:0-3639 GCA_035489695.1 Terriglobales bacterium | reverse complement strand
CTTAAACACGAAATTGGCGGCGACGTGATTCTGCTCGATACTCGAGACCCCGAAGCGCTTGCTGAAAAAATTCGCGCGCGCTTCGAAGTAGATGCACAAGTGCTCGATGGTCAGGTCCGCCTGGAGCGGGAGAACGGTCATCGCTTTATCACCGACGTGGTGGAGACTCTTCCCGGCGAGATTGAAGCTATCTCCGTCAGCAAGCCAACGCTGGAAGACGTTTTCATTCACCGCACCGGCCACAAATTCTGGACGGAGGATGTAGCGCGGGTTAAGTAGCGCCGGCGTCCCGCCGGCTCTCCGACGGCAACGTATCCAGCGCTGAAAGCAAAAAACGCCGGTGGGGACGCCGACAGTACAACAACATGGTCACCCAAAGCACAACATTTCCGGCGCAATCCGCTTCGCTGTCGACTGAGCTGCTGCTGCCCGCATTCACACTCTGGTGGCGAGAAATCGTCCGCTTCTACCGCCAACGGACTCGCGTCATCGGCGTCATCGCCTCGCCCCTCGTATTCTGGTTGGTCATCGGCTCCGGTTTCGGTACATCCTTCCGCTCCGGCGAATCGGCGGGACAGCAGCATTATCTGGATTATTTCTATCCCGGCGCGCTGATCATGATCGTGTTGTTCACGTCCATCTTCACCATGATGTCGGTGATTGAAGATCGCAAAGAAGGCTTCTTGTTGTCAGTGCTGGTGGCGCCCGTGTCGCGGTCCGCGATTGTGTTAGGAAAAGTCCTGGGTGGAACTACGCTGGCAACCATTCAAGGCCTCATCTTCCTGGCGCTCGGACCATTTCTAGGAATCCATTTAAGCTTCACGCAATTCCTGCTGGTCGTGCTGACGGTTTTCTTAGTCTCATTCGCCTTGACCGGGCTTGGATTCGCCATCGCCTGGCCAATGGATTCCACACAAGCCTTCCACGCCATCATCAACCTGTTTCTGATTCCGCTATGGCTGCTGTCGGGAGCATTGTTTCCTTTGGCTGGAGCGTCAGGCTGGATACGCGTCCTGATGCGAATTAATCCTTTGACCTACGGAGTGGAAGCCCTGCGCAGCTTGCTCTATCCAGCGACGGCGGAAGTTTTTCCATTATCGTCTTCGCTGGCCACGCTGATTCTGTTCTCCGGATTCATGTTCGGACTCGCCTTTGTAATGGTGAACCGGCGCACCACCAGGCCGGCGGCATGACGTCCGACCCAACCCAGTACGCCATCTTCCCCGTAATCAATGCCACGCTGAACGGCACCAGCGCCGTGTTGCTGCTGGTTGGACACAGCTTTATCAAGCGCGGACGCATGGCTGCTCATCGCGCCGTCATGATTTCTGCGGTGATCACGTCCAGCCTGTTCCTGACTTCTTACTTGTACTATCACTACCACGTGGGTTCAGTGCGCTTTCCGGGACACGGTTGGTCGCGTCCGGTTTATTACACAATTCTTATTTCTCACACATTACTGGCCATCACGATCGTGCCGCTGGTGATCATTACTTTAATCAGAGCCTTGCGAGAACGCTTCGACCGCCATGCCGCGATCGCGCGCTGGACCTATCCTCTGTGGCTCTACGTCTCTGTCACCGGCGTAGTGATCTATTTCATGCTCTATCACTTATTTGCCGCGTAGCCTATGCCAACCGTGAAATTGAAAATCGATGTCTCCGGAACGGTTGGCGACGAAGTGTGGCGCGAACTGAAACAGTATGACGAGATCCAAAGCGCCGATTTCGGCCCGCAATTTGGCAGCGGAGGCCGATGCAATCATCCGCTCAACGCGCCTCACGGCAAAGGCGAATGGATTGGCGCCGAAATCAGGGTGCAGACGCCGCTACTCGCCCAATACGCCGTCTCGCATTACCTGGAACAGGATCGGGTGTTGGACGCGGATGTGGTGGACTGAGATTTTGCTATAGTCGAGATGTTTAGACTTCCATGTCAGGCCAGCCTATTCCTTCCGCCGAAATGTCGAGCAGTGCTTCCTTGCCCTCAGAGCCAGCTAAGCCGCATCACCGCATGTCCACGCGCAATCGTCTTCTGTTTTTCCTTACCGCGTGGTTGATCGTGCTGATGCCGTTCCTTTTCTGGTGGAATACTTGGTTCGGACGCCAACTCTCAAACAAACAACTGGATGAGTATCTTCACGATGACAAAAAGCCCCGCCACATCCAGCATGCGCTGGTTCAAATTGGCGAGCGCCTGACCAAGCACGATACGAGTGTCACGCGCTTGTACCCCGAAGTTGTTCGATTGGCCTCGTATCCCGTCGCAGAAGTCCGCAACACTGACGCGTGGGTGATGGGCCAGGACACCTCTGGCGCAGATTTTCACGAAACCTTGTTGAAAATGTTGAACGACCCGTCTCCCCTGGTGCGTGGCAATGCAGCGCTGTCACTAGTTCGTTTCGGAGACGCGACGGGAAGACCTCAGATCCTTGCGCTTCTTCAACCGGCGGACGTCAAAGCGCCACAATTGGGGAAAGTGATCGACACCAGCACAGTCGGGACCGCGATTCATCAAGGCGGGGTCATCGCTAAACTGGAACAAAACGGACAGACCATAGAAATCCGTTCGCCCATCGCCGGTCGCCTGCGAAATTTGTCGGTGAAAACCGGACAGTCCATAGCCGCCGGGGAAGAAATCGCCACCCTCGATCCCAGCACCGAACAAGTCTGGGAAGCACTACGTGCGCTCTATCTCATTGGGCACCTGGATGATCTTCCCGCAATCCTTCCCTACGAACGGGAATTGCCGGACATTCCCGATCATGTGCGGCAGCAGGCGTTGCTGACGGAGAAGGCGATTAGGGAGAGGAAATAGTGGCTAGTGACTAGTGACTAGTGGCCAGCTATCTGGGCCCGTGCTCATCACGGCCAGTCTACACTATATCTTAAAGATAATATTATGCGAGGCTGCCATATGAGGCCGGCAAACGTTCCAGTCATGGAAAGGATTGGTTTCGACCTGCGATGCCCGCCCGTGCCCCTCCAGGTGCATTTAAAGGGCATCCTAAGCGAGTTCTTGCATCCGCTTTTCCCCTGAAAAGCCCTTATACCTGGAATCAACAACTTAGCTATTAGGAATCACCGCGAAGGGAAAGAGAGTTTGAAACCGGAAACTAGACACTAGAAACTAGCCACTAGCCACTGCCTTAAAAAGGCATGACTCCCACTTCTTTCTCCACCTCAACCGTATCCACCATCACAATCGCATCCCATGGACATCCATCCATAAAGCAACCATCCGGACCCTTGCTGAGGCATTTCTTACAGCCGATACAGAGAATCGGGTCAACCTGGATCCGGCCGAACGGCGGACTATCTTCGTCCGGAACCCAGAACATGCAATCCTCGACGGGACAATACTCCACACAAGCAGGTGAGCCCGCGCAGCCCGTGCAGCACTCAGTGATTACCGCCAACTCTTTTGGTTTCTTCTTTCGCGGAGTGGTGAGTCCTTTGGATTTCGGTTCATGCTTGAGCTCATCGGGAACACTCCCAATGGCTCCCGTAGCGGGTTCAGCAGACATGGGCAGATTATATCGCATCACCGCAACCCGACCCTCAGTTCTGATATATTGAGCATCCAGCCCCTAAATTTCGTATTCGTTCCTCAGAGTTCCCGGCCCATGGTCAAATTCAG
>DATHJP010000289.1:0-8153 GCA_035489695.1 Terriglobales bacterium | reverse complement strand
CAACTCCCGCCACCATGCACCCGGCTCCTGGACATCGGACAGATGCGTAACTGCCATTTGTCCCACCCGTTGCGCCGCTTCGAGCGATCCCATCACACATTCGTTCAGGAAATCCTGGAACGACTCTCCATCCACCACCTGCTCCGCCGTGCGGCCAATCACCGACGCAAACAGGCGTGAGTAGCGGAAAGAGCGGGCAAGCCGGTCGCGATAATATCGGCGGGCCAGAAAGCGGCCAAACTTTTCCGCTCTCCGCGCCTGCTGCGGGGAAAGCGGCAGCTCGGTCGAACTTTTGTTTCGAGCCTTACCATCGGCAAGATACCGGATCACGTCGTCTTGCAGATCGCGATCGCTTTTGGGAGATGCTGGTTTAGGCATAGTCGGAATAAGGTGTCAAAGTAGCGTCGGCGTCCTGCCGGCTTGTCGGCTGGATGATGATGAGCTGCCCAAGAGCCGGCGGGACGCCGGCGCTACCACGGATGGCATCTGCTCTTAATTCAGCCTGAAGGCTCGACGCGTCGCTTCGACCGATCTCAGGACCGTTTCCGCCGTCAAACTCGGAGAGAAGGCGTCAAACGTCACCGCCCGCAGCTTGGGCGCGCGTTCAGCCACCCACAATGCCAGATCCAGAATTTCCTGCGGCGGCTCGGTAGGAGCAATCCACGGGCCTTCAAGGTCCTGATCTTCTTCCACCCCAGCCACGTGCAATTCAACGACTTTTTCCAGCGGGAAATCCTTCACGTACTCCTGCGCAGCCATCCCGGAATAGTGTGCCGCCAACCAAATGTGCGGTAGATCAAGCAGAAAACCGCAGCCAGTATCGTCAAAAAAACGCCGTAAAAATTCAGCTTCACTCATTTGAGCGTGCTCGAGCGAAAAGAATCCAGGAATGTTTTCCATTACCAGGGGCGCGCCTACTGTATCTCGCAACACCCGAGCATTGGCTTCAAACCGCTGTAGAAATTCCTCGGTATAGAGGGGCGGAAACACATAATCCAGAGTCCGGTCGTGATCTTGTGTGTGCAGACATTGAAAATGTTCCGCGACCCACGGCGAGCGGTACATGTCCTGCAACTGCCGCGCCCGATCGAGAGCATGCGGACTCAATGGATCGGAAAGCTGTCCCAGATAATCGTGCAGCAGCAAGGGAAAGCGATCGCGGATATAGGGAAATGAGGTATCATCCGCCGCGGGTGGATCTGCCATCGCGAGATGCCCAATAAGCTCGCCGGCGCGGAGAAATTCTTCTGCTAAGTGCGGATTGTAAAAAGCGCCGACGGAAAGCCGGCCTTCAGGTATGGATGGCATAGCATTAAGCCTGCGACGGCCAGTCCAGCTGCCATTATTATAACGGCAGCGTAAGGCTGGGCGGCCTGGTCACCGCAGGCTCAGCCAGTCTGATCGACCTTTTAGTGGCAGGTCGGTGCAACTTCCGTGCTCTCCACCAGCTTGAAATTGTTGTGGCAGGTGGGGGACACTTCTGCGGTCTCCACTAGTTTAAAGTTGCTATGACAAGTGGGGGCCACTTCGCTGATTTCCACAATCTTCATGATGTTTCCTCCAATAGCCTTCGAAGGCTGTTAACAGTAGATGCGAAAACCGGCAAAGAGTAGCATAAATAGCCGCCGCATTTGTTTGAAACCTGGGTAGAAGCCCGATAATCTGCTGACTGCATGCCTATTGCCAAAACACCATTTTCGGTGCAAGTGCTTCTACGCGAAGATGAAATCGCCGCTGGCTTTGCTGCTGCGTTTGCCCGGCGTTTCCTGGATGAAAAGTTTTTCTACTGGCTGCCTGCATCCGTAAGCGCCTGGGTGCAGCTTATGAGCGCTCCCGAATATCGCAATGCGAATCGGGCGTTGCAGCTGCTGGCAGCCTGTGCTCCTGAACTTATGGGTTTGTGGCCCGAAGCCGACACCCTCTGCGGCCTCGGGTGTGGCGAGGGCAGCAAAGACAAACTCCTGCTGGAAAAATTCAAGCAAGTTGCAAAGCCGCTAGCCTATACCGCAGTGGACTTCAGCCAATCGTTATTGGAATTGGCTCTCGCCGCCGCCGATGGAGCCGCATCGAACACACGCGGAATGAAGCTCGACATCATGTCCGATGATCACCTTCAGGCTTTGGCGCGACAGGGGAGCTCCTGCATCTTTGCTACGTTGGGGAATACTCTCGGCGCATTCGATCCTTTACAATTCCCAGAACGCTTGCGGCGAATTATGCGGCCCGCTGACCGTGCCCTGTTCGATGGCGAAGTATTTGATCGCGAAAGTACGCTCTCTGGATATGACAATCCCACGAACCGGCGCTTCGCTTTCGGTCCGCTTGCCGGGTTAGGTTTGACAGAACGGGATGGACAGCTCAATTTTGAGTTGCGACCTGGCCGCCAGGGAATTCACGAAGTAGCAAAATATTTCGTTGCTGGCCGGGACCTGGAACTGCGAATCGGCGCCACCGTCATGCATTTGGAAAAAGGCGAAAAAGTTTTGATGAGCAGCTCAATCAAATATGATGAACCAGTATTTTTCGCCCTGATCGAGCGTGGCGGATTCGAAGTCGAATTCCGCAAAAAGAGTGAAGACGGAAAGTTCCTGCTGGCTGGGGCGCGACCGCGTTACTGACAAAACTACCCAGCCAGAGTTCCGTCGCTTACTCCTTGACAAAAGCGTTATACCTGCATAAAGTGCGGACAATCACTGTATTCGAACCGTTTTTACAGGTGCCCCGATGAAAAATGTTTATGAGGTGTTGAGACAGAAGGAACTTGAGCTGTCGAAACTGGAAAAGGAAGTGGAAGCGCTGCGGGTGGCCGCTCCCTTGCTATCCGAAGACAAGGAAGCTCTGGCGGATTCGGCCAATAAGCCGACATTAACCCCCTCCACTGCGACCCAGCAGCCTATTCGTATTCCGCAACCTGCGGTGAATGCAAATCCGCAGCCCGCCCGCGCCGCGGGATGGGAAGACACCGCCAAACGCTGGCCGTAGCCGCGCAAGAAGCCATGCCTGCGCCACAGTTGCTCGGGCGACGCGAGAGATTATTGGCCCGGAGCCACGCTCCGGGCCAATATGTTTTTGGACGATAGTTTATGCCGCCGCCCGTTTACGCCTCTGTCTCAAATTCGCTTCATTCATGCGACGCAGCGACTTCCAAAGCCTTCTACCGCCCACGCCCCGGAGGGGCAACACAACTTAGCCCAGCGCTTCAGCGCTGGGAAGCGGGGGAATGTTGACGGTAGTGCCGGAGGCACGACACCGTCGAATCAATCCCAAAGAGTGATGCTATACTTCTCCGCATACACCAAACCTAGATACTTTTTTACCTGGGCTTCGACCTCGGGCCGGAGTACTTCTTGATGTGCATCGAAGGGAATTTATGAGTTCCGGACCCGCACGAGCTCTCGCTCCCGTCATCATCCCGCGCCGTGTTTCCCGTCACGCCATCGCAATTCCGGTGGACGTAACCGTATTACGCTCCGGTGTCCCCAATAACATTCCTGGACGTTCCCTCGACCTGGGTGAGGGCGGAATGTTGGCCGTTCTGGCAGCAGAGTTTCGCCCCGGTGACTCGGTGGGACTCGAGTTCCGCCTGCCCGATGTAAGCGCGCCGCTGCGGGCCAAAGCCGTGGTCCGCCATCAAGCACAGTTGCAATGTGGTTTCGAATTTCTCGGACTATCGCAAGACCAGCAGGCAAGCATTCGTTACTGGGCACGGAGGAGAGGCCAACCTAAACCTGCGATCCAGCCGACGGAAATTCCATCCGGCGAATCGCCCGCGCCGGTAGCCAGTCCAGCTAAAACGTTGCCCGCGACATGGCATCGCGTTCTATGGATCGCTCTTCTGATTTTCGTCGTGGTCGGTGCTGTAGGCTGCTGGCAATGGTATCGAGCCTGGAAGGATCTCGAATCGCGCATCCCCAGCCGCGTATCAAGCAAAGAACCCAGGTCGGTTCCGCAGCGGGCCACGGTGCCCACTGAAGTCATGCAGCAGCTCATCATCCACAAGGTGGATCCGATCTATCCCGAAGCTATGCGCAAGGCACATGTTCACGGCATCGTGGTGCTGGCCGCAGTGATCGGACATGATGGGACAGTGGTCAAGCTGCATCCCATCAGCGGCCCGGAAGCGCTAAGTTCGACTGCTATTGAAGCCGTTAGGTGGTGGCGTTTCCATCCATACCGCGTAAATGGAAAAGCTGTGGACGTGGAAACTACTCTGGCAATCGAATTCCCGCCAGCCTCTTAAGCCCGAAGATTTTTATTGCGAGCGCAACGTTCCGCCTAAGGCTTGGAGTGCGCGGACGATCTGCTGCGACCATTGTGCCACCTCATCCTCGCGCAGGGTCCGCTCTCCGGACTGGAAGCGCGCACGAAGCAGCAGAGAGTACTTGCCCGCCGGAATCGCACCGCCACGAAAGATCTCGACCGGAATAAAGCTGCGCAACTGGCTCAAACCCAGCGCGGTTACTGCGTGAGAAATCTTCTCGAATCCGATTGAATCAGCGAAGACAAATGAGAAGTCACGCTCGACTGCGGGATAGCGTGCCAAAGGTTCGTATCGCACTTCACGCAGATCGTGACGGTATAACTGATCGAGATACAGTTCCGCGATGAATACATCCTGGCGCAGCTTGCGAGCAGCGGCAATGTCGGGATGAATCTGTCCGAATTGCGCCACCGGCACGCCGTCCATGACAGCGCGCGCCGAGCGGCCGGGATGGTAATAGTCCGCAGTCTCCGCATCGAAGTGGAGAGCCATGAACTGAAATGGGTGTAGAAGATTCTCTACGTCGCCTTTGACATCGAAAAACGAAAGCGGGCGCGCTTCTTCATGACGAGTTTCCTGATGAAGCCGTACGCCGGGAGGCTCGGCGCTGCCAGTGGCTCCAAGGCAGATCCGCTTTAGCTGCTCGGCCGTTGTTCCGGAAGCCTGGAACACATTACCTGCTTCGAACAGGCGCACATTGTCGCTTCCGCGATTTAGATTGTAGGCCAGCATATTCAACATGCCCGGCACCATGGAGGTCCGCATGACCGAAGCTTCTTCGCTCAGCGGATTGGCCAGCTCGATTACCGGCATGACGGAGAATTGTTTTGCCTCTTGATGCGAAATGAAGGTCAGCGAAATACCTTCGTTGTAGCCAAGCGCCAGTGCTGACGTCCGCAGCTTATAATCTTTCTCCGCTTCAGGTAGTTCAATCACCGCGCCGGCATAGGCGGGCAGCGTGTTGGAAAATTTGTCATAGCCGTGCAGCCGTGCGATCTCTTCGATAAGATCGATTTCGCGCTCTATATCCAACCGCCAGCTCGGAATGCGTACTGTGAAGTCGGCATCGCCGCCGCGCTCGGGGAGCACATCAAAACCGAGCTTGTCGAGGATGCGGAAAATTTCATGCGTCTCCAGTTTCTCCCCGAGAATGCGATGCACCTCGGCAATATGTAGTGCCACCGGAGCCAGGTCCATACTCTTCGCGATCACGTCAATGGGGGTGCCAATCAATTCCCCTCCCCCAGATTGCAGAATCAGTTCAGCGACTCGATCGCAGGAAAGCACGGTAGAGTCAAAATCCGCGCCCCGCTCAAAGCGATGCGACGCGTCAGTATGCAGCCCGTGCCGCCGCGACATCTTGCGAACCGTAATCGGATCCCACCAGGCGGATTCGATCAGGATGTTGCGGGTCTTATCGGTAATCATGGTGTCGAAGCCGCCCATGACGCCGGCCAGGGCAACGGGTTTTCGTCCGTCGGCTACCACCAGGTCTTCAGTGGTGAGTTTGCGGTCGATACCATCCAAAGTTTTGAGCGTCTCGCCGTCACGCGCGCGACGGATGACGAGCTTGCCGCCTTCGAGCAGGTCGAGGTCGAAGACGTGGGTGGGTTTGCCCATTTCCCACAGCGTGTAGTTGGTGGCGTCCACGGCGTTGTTGATCGGCCGTTGGTCAAGAAGCGCCAGTCGTTTTGATATTTGTGCGAGTGATGATTTGATGGCGACATCGCGCAACACTCGACCAGTGAAGCGCGGGCACAACTCCGGATCATCAATCTGGATTTGAAATTCAGCGCTGCCTTTCGCTACAGGAAGTGTGGGCGCAATCGGCTTCAGTGGCAGGTTATAGATGGCGGAACACTCGCGAGCTACGCCGAAATGATTCATGGCGTCGGGACGATTGGTGGTGATGTCCATATCGAAGATCGTGCCATCACCTTCACCGCTGATGGACTCGACCGCAATACCGGCCAGCGTGAGATCGTCCGCCAGTTGGTGATAATTCACCTGGAGGTCGACGAAATCACGCAGCCACTGGGGAGAGATTTTCATTTTTCGGGCCGGAAAATGTTATGCGAACTGTTCCAGAAAACGCACGTCGCCCTGGAAGAACAACTGAATGTCGTCCACGCCATACTTCAGAATCGCGATGCGCTCCACGCCCATGCCGAAGGCGAAGCCACTGACCTTCTTGGGATCGTAGTTCACAAATCCATACACATTGGGATCCACCATGCCGCAACCCAGCAGCTCAATCCAGCCACTGGCCTTGCAGTTGGGACAGCGTCCACCATCGCGGTACCCCTTGCCTCCGCAGAAGATGCAACTGATCTGCACATCCGCGCTGGGCTCGGTGAACGGGAAAAAAGATGGATAAAAACGGGTCTTCACGCTCGAACCGAACAGAGCCTTCATCGCGTGATCAAGCGTTCCTTTCAAATCGCAGAAGGTGATGTCGGTGTCGACGGCCAGCCCTTCGACCTGATGGAAGATCGGCGAGTGGGTGGCGTCGGGAGCATCGTTACGATGAACCTTGCCGGGACAGACCACACGCACCGGCGGCTGCATCTTTTCCATAGTACGAATCTGCACTGGCGAAGTGTGAGTACGCAGCAAGAGACGGTCGCGCAGCGGCTTCGACTCCTGGTTGGCGATAAATAACGTGTCTTGAGTGTCCCGCGCAGGATGGTTCGGCGGAAAATTCAGCGCTTCGAAATTGTAGTAGTCGGTCTCAATCTCTGGCCCTTCTTCCACGGAGTAGCCCAGACTGCGGAAGACGGAAACGATCTCATTCATCGTCTTGATGATGGGATGTTCGGCGCCGAGCGGACGGCGGATTCCCGGGAGAGTGATGTCAACCTTCTCCGAGGCGACTCGTGCGGTTGAAGCGCCGCCCTGAATGCGCTTCAACGTTGAGTCAACCGTCTCTTCGACTTTTACCTTTAACTGATTGACGCGTTGTCCAACGTCGCGCTTGCTCACGGCCGGAGCCTTCTTCAGCCACAGATCATTAACCGTGGTGAGAATGCCATTCTTGCGTGCCATCCAGCGGTCGCGGAAGGTTTTCCATTCCGCTTCGGTGTTGATCGACTTCGATTCCGCGTTCAGCGCAGAAATCAATTCACGCGAAGCCTTTTCCAGGGCCTCTGGCGAATAATCCGTGAGTTTAGGAACGGCGTATGCCACGTTTTCTCCAATTGACATCCGGTGTCAGCGGCGAATCATGAAAGCGCTTGTCGGCACGGCTAAAAGCCGTGCCCTTTCAAAACCTGATCCCAAGGCTCTTCCCGAAAGCTGTTTCCGAAAGCTCTTAAGCCAGGGATTTCGCCAATGTCCGTTTAGGGGCTGAATGCTGAGTGCTAAGTGCTGGCTCCGCCAATTGCGCCCTTGGCCTGCTCGACGAGGCTTTTAAAGGCTCCGGGATCGTGGACCGCCAAATCCGCCAGAATCTTGCGATCCAGTTCCACGCCGCCTTTTTTCAGGCCGTGGATGAATTGGCTGTAACTCATCCCGTTCATTTTGGAGGCCGCGGCGATGCGCACAATCCACAGTGAGCGATACTGGCGCTTTTTCTGTTTGCGGCCGGAATATGCGAATTTGAGGCCGCGCTCGACCGCCTCCTTGGCTGAGCGATAGAGTTTGGATTTTGTGAGGAAATAACCGCTGGCGCGTTCTAATATCTTCTTACGCTTGGCGCGGCGTTTGGTTCCGCGTTTTACACGAGGCATGTTCTGCTCCTTTTGCTTTCCGTTTTGCGGCGGCTGGAGGCAGGAGACTGGAAGCAGTCTGAATGGCCTCTTCACTCGCCGGGGGCCACGCTTGTCAGGCCCACAGAACGCGGACAAAGTGTCCGCGTCAAACCACATACAGTCTAATACGGAATCATTCGTTT
>DATHJP010000288.1:0-5677 GCA_035489695.1 Terriglobales bacterium | reverse complement strand
CGGCTGCGAAAAGATGGCAGCTCATACTACGGCCCCTACTTCCCTGCCAATCTGGCTTATCGGATCGTGGATCTAATCCATCGCCACTTCTTGGTTCCCTCATGCAAAGTGGATCTCAATCGATTTCATCCCCGCCCGTGTTTGCAGTATTACATCGGCCGTTGTCTCGGACCGTGCGTCGAAGGACTGACTACGCCAGATATCTATCAGGAGGCAGTTCGCGACGTGAAGCTGTTCCTGGAAGGCCGCCCCACCGACCTTTCACGATCTTTACGTGAGCGCATGGCGAAAGCTGCTGAGGCCCAGGAATATGAGCGCGCGGCCAACTATCGCGACCTGATCTCGACCGTCGAGCAGTTGCAGGAAAAACAGCGCATCGCTTCGGTCGAGGGCGACGATGCGGACGTGTTTGGTTACCACTTCGAAAATGGCATGTTGGCGGTAAATCTGTTTCACATGCGAGCCGGGCGAGTGCTTGATCGGCGGGAGTTCTTCTGGGAGGATTTGCCCGATTTTGCGACACCAGATGCTCCTCGCAGGGACCTAGCCGGAAACGGTTCGGGGCAGGGTTCATTCCACCCCGGTGAATTCTTCTCTGCCCTGCTCAAGCAACTTTACATTGGGCAGCCCTACGTGCCGCGAAACAATTACGTGCCAGTCGAATTTGAAGATCGCGAGATGCTCGAAGGACTTCTGTCAGACCAGATTGGAGATTCGCGAGGAGCGCGCGTTCACATCCTAGTACCCCAACGCGGCGACAAGCGCTCGCTCATCGATCTTGCTGGTAACAATGCCAAGCAATCCTATGATCAGCGTTTCCGGATCATGAAGCCAAATACAAAGGCCATCCAGGAAGCGCTTCAGGACACGCTTGGGATGCCCGAACTGCCCGTCCGAATCGAGTGCTTCGACATCTCCCACATTCAAGGCGCCGAGACCGTGGCTTCGATGGTAGTGTGGGAGGACGGGCAGATGAAGAAGTCGGACTACCGTAAGTTCATCATCCGCAGCGTGGACGGCGTGGATGATTTCGCTTCCATGCGCGAGGTGGTGAAGCGTCGCTACAAGCGGGTGCAGGAAGAGAAAAAGAAGATGCCGAGTCTGGTGCTGATTGATGGCGGACTGGGCCAGTTACACGCCGCCGCCGAAGCATTGGAGGAGCTTGAAATCATCAATCAGCCACTGGCGGCCATCGCTAAGCGTGAGGAAATTATTTATGTCTCGGGACAGGAAGATGAACCAGTCGCCCTCGATCATCATTCGCCGGTGCTTCACCTGGTGCAATTGATTCGCAATGAGGCGCACCGCTTCGCTGTAACGTTCCATCGGAAACGGCGCCAGATGCGCGATCGATCAACAGAATTGCTCGACATCCCCGGAGTTGGGGAGCGGACAACTCGTCGGCTCCTCGAGCACTTCGGTAGCGTGCAGGCAGTGAGGCAAGCTGACGTCGCGGCTCTTTCCGCGGTGGTGACGCGTCCCCAGGCGGAAGCCATCCTCAGTCACTTTCGGAAATGATGGGGATGGAGCTACGATCTTCCATTCAACCCACTTCGCTGCGCCAGATCCTTTAGCACGCACGATTTGATATTGGTCGGCAGGCGAGACCCTTGGAGAATTTCTCGTACCAGCTTCACGGGAAGTGAGCGCGCGAATTCGAGAGCGCGGGCTAATGGTGTCTTTTCGTTGCGCAGCAGTGCCATTCGGATTTCTCGTCGCGGCGACCACTTGGAATGGCGGCACACCGCTTCCACGAAAGCGGCGGATGAATTACGGCGCATTAAAGCTTTGATAATCGACGCCTCGGTCAGACGAGGATTTTCCAGCGCCGCGCGGACAATTCGGGTTTCAGAATCGAGCAAAAGCACTCTGGCAATTCTTTCGGACGCGCGATGCGCCAGAGAAAGTCTTTCACCCATAGAGATTTTTTCTAATCGATTAGCGAGCGCTTCGTCCGCGGCGATCCTGATGTCGGCGGGAGCTCCGGGCGTCAGCGCCACCTTCATCAGATCGAATGTGAACAGATGGCGCACCATGGGCAAGGAGAGATGCCGCGGCGTCCTGGGATGCTCAACTAGCGCCAGCTTGAGCTTGCGGCTCTTCATCAGACTGCTATTTTTGCCGAGCTGTTCCACGATTTGTGCGGGCAAGTCCCTGCGCTTCAGCAGGGCGAGCGCTAGATCCAGGGTCAGAGAAGGATCAGCGGCGGCAGCATTCAATACATCATCAGAATTGCTATGAATAGCCTCTTCTAGCGGGATCGCTAGGTCAGCTGCAACCTGCATCGTGGTAGATTCTTTCAGCATCCGCCCAGCTTCTGTGACGTCGCTACACTTTCGCGCCTTTGCGAGCTAACTCCAGCGCACCTTGCACTGGCTCAATCGTGGCAAGGTTCACCGAGCACTTAGGATATTTGGAACGCAGACTATTGTAGAAAACCTGGCGCACCAGCGCGCAGTTGCTGAAAACACCGCCGGTCATGGCCACCGGTACTTTATCGCCATCAGAAAACAGCCGTCGAATTACGATTTTGGCCAAACGCGCGAGTTCCGTCCCGGCCTGCGTGAGAATGGATTGAGCGTTGGCATCTCCGGAATCCGCTGCGGACAATACCGCGGGCAACAGACCGGCAAAATCAGGACTTGGAGAAGCATTCGCCGCCAGGATCAACTGTTCGCGGGTAGTGAGACCCCAGGACTTCTTGACGCTGTTCATCAGAACAGAATTTTCCTCACCGGTTTCGTCATAATCACGCATGACGGCGGCGATCGCGGAGCGTCCAATCCAATGGCCGGAACCTTCATCAAAAACTGAAAATCCCCAGCCACCCGCGCGCAAAGTATTCCCGGAAGCATCGCGTCCGTAAGCCATCGATCCTGTGCCCGCAATCACCATTACACCTGCTCCGTTGCCAAAGGCGGCTTGCAGCGCGATCACCATATCGCCGACCACTTCGATCTCGCCTGAAACCAACTCCGTCAACAGACGGTGCACAAGATTGCTGACCTCCGGTCGCCCGGCCCCGGCCAGTCCTACACAGGTTCGCTCGATTTGAGAGGGCTTGATGTTGGCAGCGGCACAAGCTTGGCCCATGGCGGTGGCCAGAGCCTCTCGCGCCTTCGCCTCACCCAGGCGGACCACATTGCTTCCCGCCGCCGTGCCGCTGCCCAGCACAGAAGTTTCGTCGCCAATGACACAGGAGGTCTTCGTCCCGCCGCCATCAATGCCAAGAAAGATCGCCACGGAGGTATTTCTACCATAGGGCATTGACTCCGCAGGTGCAGTTTCAGGTTTCGAGAGCTGTTTTCCGCGATAATGTCGCGAGCCGCTACAAATTCATACATGGGCCTGGATAAGCTCGACCTCAGCATCATCGCGCTTTATCTCGCAGGCATCACCCTGTTCGGACTGCGTTTCCGTAAACGTCAGCGCACGCTGCGCGATTATTTTTTGGCTGACCGCAACATTCCATGGTGGGCGATTGCATTATCCATCGTCGCCGCCGAAACCAGTACCCTAACTATCATCAGCATCCCCGGATTGGCCTACGACACCAATCTGACTTTCTTGCAAGTTGTGTTGGGTTATCTGGTGGGGCGCGTCATTATCAGCTTTATTTTGCTTCCCCACTATTTTCGCGGAGAGCTCTATACCGCCTACGAATTGATCGAGCGCCGCTTTGGAAGAAAGCTACGCTCCTTAACCGCCGGCTTGTTCCTGCTGACACGAGCAGCAGCAGAAGGTGTGCGCGTGTATGCCGTCTCCATTGTCGTAGCCATTGCACTGGCCACAGGTGAGATTGCATCTATCGCGATCATCACGGCACTGACCTTGATCTACACCTTCGAAGGCGGACTGGCGGCTGTGATTTGGACGGACGTGGTGCAGACCTTCATTTATGTCGGCGGCACCCTGGTAGGCGTGTTCACGATTCTGCATCTCGTGCCCGGTGGCTGGTCCACAATTCACACGATGGCCGAGAGCGCGGGCAAGCTGCGAGTCTTTGATTTCTCCCCGGACTTCTGGAAACCCTACACTTTCTGGGCGGGACTAGTCGGCGGAGCGTTCTTGACCACAGCCAGCCACGGCACCGATCAACTGATCGTACAAAGGCTGCTGGCAGCTCGGAGTCAGCGTCAGTCCGTCACCGCGCTGCTGTCCAGTGGTCTCGCGATTTTGTTTCAGTTCGCGCTTTTCTTGTTGGTCGGCGTCATGCTGTTTGCCTTCTATCATGTTCCGTCCGCAACGTTTGGCAAGGCAGACAGGATTTACCCCACATTCATCGTCAGCCAAATGCCGCACGGGATTTCAGGTTTGCTGATTGCCGCTATCCTGGCCGCTGCGATGTCGAACCTGAGCGCCGCGCTTAATTCGCTCTCTTCCACGACGATCATTGATTTTTATCTTCAACGCCATCCGCAGTTGGACGAGCGCCGCCGAGTACAACTTTCTCGGCTGGCAACACTTTTTTGGGCTCTATTGCTGTTCGGATTAGCGGTGTTGTCGCTGCACAAAGTCGGACGTGTCATCGAGGTTGGGTTGCAGATCGCTTCCGTTGCCTATGGTGCTTTGCTCGGCGTATTTCTGCTCGGCGTGCTGACCAAACGCGCCAATCAAAATGGTGCCATGGTCGGCATGCTGTGTGGCTTCCTTATCGAACTCTACATTTGGCTGGGAACTCATGTGCCGTGGACTTGGTACGTGATGATTGGAACGACTGTGACTTTTGTGGTGGGATACGCTGCCAGCATCTTCTTCCAAAATAACGAAGGCCAACAGCCGGCATGAATTCCTCCTCTCGACCCGAACTCGCCCGCGATCTAGGCGTCAGCCACGCAGTCGCGATCGTGGTCGGAACAGTCATTGGCAGCGGGATATTTCTTGTTCCCACCGAAATGATGCAGGCGGTGGGCTCAGCGAAAGTTGTCTATCTGGTGTGGCTGGTGGGCGGACTGCTTTCGTTTTTCGGCGCGCTTACCTACGCGGAACTGGGGGCGATGAAGCCGCAGGCTAGCGGCGAATATGTCTACATGCGCGATGCCTACGGACCACTGGCCGGGTTCCTGTCCGCCTGGACCTGGTTCCTCATCGCCAAACCTGCGACCATCGCCACACTAACGACTGGAATCGTCCGTGTCCTCGGAACTTTCCCGGCATTCGCATTCCTCTCTAACAATGCTATTCGTACGCCATTCACAATCAACTACGGCCAACTCCTGGCGATCGCTGCCACGGTACTAATAACCTTCCTTAACTACATCGGAATCAAAAGGGCCGGAGAATTCCAATTGATATTCACTCTGCTCAAGGTCCTAACTATTCTTGCAATTGTGGCGGCTGGCTTCAGCTATAGCGGAGGTACGTGGGCAAATTTTACCGGCAGTTATGCAGGGGCAAAAGGTGGCATTGCCGGATTCATGGCAGCCCTGGTGGCCGCCTTATGGGCCTACGACGGTTGGAACGACCTGAACATGGTCGCAGGTGAGATCCGCAAGCCTGAGCGCGACATCCCCATTGCGCTGATCGCAGGCGTCGCCATCGTCGGCGTACTTTACGTGCTGGTGAATGCTGCCGTGCAGTACGTGCTGCCAGCATCTGCGGTCGGCGCTACCCAACGGCCTGCTTCGGATGCTATGGCCCTCGTGCTCGGTCCCATCGGCGCTGGTATTGTCTCAGC
>DATHJP010000287.1:0-2336 GCA_035489695.1 Terriglobales bacterium | reverse complement strand
CCGAACATGGGAAGGCCGCTCTTCGACTGCGCGCGTGTCTTTTCGTCCTGGATGATATCCCAGTGCTCGATCAGAAGGCCGTCCTCGATGCGAAGGATGTCCGCCGCAATCCAGTTCACGGGCTGCCCGAAGCCGGAAAATCGCCCGTGGACGATCACCAAGTCGTTCTCGGCCACAATCATGCCCGGTTCATACTTGAACTCCGACGGCATAGTCTTGACTAACTCAAACAGACCTTCACGACCGGGGGTGATGTGATCGCTATGCTGTATGTAGTCGGGCGACCAATAACGTTCAGCCGCTGCGTAGTCACGTTTGTTGAACAGGGTGTTAAAAGCCTCAAGAACGAGTGCCTTATTTGTTTCTTGTTTGGTTGGGTTCATTGAATTTGTCCTCTTAGTCTGTTGCTGATTCTTCACATTGCGGGTTGCTCTGATTGGGATGGATGGAAATCGGATGATCTGGACTTGGGAGTTTGATCTGCTTTGTTTTCATGTTCTTGGTTTTCCCTTTCTGCTAGCGCTCAGCCGTTCAGGAAGTTCGTCACGCTGTGCGCAAAGTGTGCTGGATATTGATGCGTTACTGGGCCGTCTTGCCGCCATCCACAAGGTATGACGCACCCGTGATGAATGACGCTTTGTCGGACGCGAGAAACATAATGGTCTGGGCAATCTCTTCCGGTGTTCCTACTCGTTTGAGCGGCACCTTCGCCGCCACAGCAGCCTTTCTTTCGTCAGTACCAGTTAAGCGGTTCAACAACCCGGTTTCGATTGGACCTGGGGCGACCATGTTAACGCGTACCCCAGACGAAGCGGCTTCGAGTGCGGCGGACTTGGTGAGTCCTTCGACTCCATGCTTGCTCGCCGAGTATATGGAGGCGCCAGCAGCGCCAATATGGCCGTAGGTGGACGACACGTTTACGATGCTGCCGCTTCCCTGGGCAAGCATCACGCGCATCTCATGCTTCATGCTGAGCAGTGTGCCCAGGACGTTCGTGTCGAAGGTCGCGGCGTAGGTTTCTGCAGTCTGGTCCGTCAGCGGGCCGGGTATGCCTTCGGTTCCAGCGCAATTGATAGCAACATCCAGACGACCAAAACGCGCCACGGTCTTATCCACGAGATCACGCACATCTTCATCGTGACGCACGTCGCAACGCTGGAATTCGGCCTCGGCACCGAGCTCTTGGAGGTCAGCGACTAGTTTGTGTCCTTCTTCATCGCGTCGTCCGGAGACAACCACACGGGCTGCTTCGCGCGCGTAAGCCAGGGCGGTGGCGCGTCCAATACCAGTCAGTGCGCCAGTAATCAAAACAACGGGTTTATTCATGACAACTTCTCCATTAAAAGGTTAGGATGTTGTGAGTGTTCCCACTCGCGCGAATTCCAGGAGCATGCGCTCCCGGTCCCAAGTTTGCGGTAAACCTCAGCACTTCGGCACAGAAGTCCTCCGCGTACTGAAATAGAAAGGCATGACCTGCATCGGGGTAGAGAAGCAGCTTGGCCGTTGGCGCTTTCTTCGCGATTGCGAAGCTGTGCTCGGCAGGGACCATGACATCGGCAATGCCGTTTCCCACCAGGACCGGCATGCTCAGCTTGCCAAGATGCGGCCGTGCCGCTCCATCGCCCTTCCACCACGACACGATCGCCTCGCGCTGTCGGCGACCGGATTCC
The DNA here is from genome assembly GCA_035489695.1 of Terriglobales bacterium. GTDB lineage: Bacteria > Acidobacteriota > Terriglobia > Terriglobales > Acidobacteriaceae > 40CM-3-55-5. Next base: position 666 of record DATHJP010000287.1, on the reverse strand, counting down.
TCCGCAATGGGCGGGCGCTCCCCGAGATGAATGCGATCGAAATGCCGTCGGGCGGCCGCGGTCCCAACTGCGGTTTCCGTGAAGAACAGGAACTGGACATCCTCCCGAGTCGCCGTTGTCTTCGCTGCGATCTCCGCGACCCGTGGATGAGGCGGCGGGCCGTCGGGGCCACCGGGGCTCGAGCCCGCGATCACAAGATGGCGTACACGCTCTGGCCAGGTTAACGCGACCGTCTGCCCGACATAACCACCGAGGGACCAACCCAGCAGGTCTACCGCGTCGATTCCGAGCGCATCAAGCAGCAGGGGTACTACTTCCGCCATTCCCAGAACCGTATTTGGAGTCTCGCCGCGTGATTCGCCGATTCCCAGATTGTCAAAGCGAATCACACGCCGCGTGGTCGAGAGCCGCGCTACAAACTCCGGGTCCCAATCATCCATTGTCCCGCGGAAGCGCTGGCAAAGGAGGAGCGGAGCCCTATGGGGATCGCCGTCAATCCGAACGGCCAACGATCCATCCTTCGTCGGGATCTGGGTTGAGTCCCTGGTGGTCTTCCAAATCATTTGCGGACCGCCAGGTCGGTGTAATCGAGAATGAACGACGTACGCCCTGACAGGAGTGGACCCTCCGGTGTGCGCCTGACAACGCGCCGCAAAGTCGGAAAGA
>DATHJP010000286.1:0-2721 GCA_035489695.1 Terriglobales bacterium | reverse complement strand
GTATCTCGGCACCCGGGGACAACAAGGATGAGAAGAAATATTCCGCCAAGACTTACCAGACGAACTGCCATATCGCCAAATCTGCGTGTCGTGACAGTCAGCGTCGAGGGTACGTAACGGAGGCTACGTCACTCTACGTATTTGACCGCCAGACTTGGAGATATAGGATTCGTGGCGAGCAACTCTTAACGCGGGAAGAGCATGAACTCAGCGGTCGCAGTAGTGAGCAACCCCGGCAAATCTGACATCACAGTGGATGGAGATTTCAATCCGCCCATGGCTCCCGCAAGAGAGCGACTGAGTTGGGCGCTTTACGATTTCGCCAATACGGTCTTTTCAATGAATATCGCCACGCTCTATTTCGCGGCGTGGCTTGTTGGAGATCTCGGTCATTCCAACACGCTCTATGCAACCGTAAACGGAATAGCTTCGGCGCTGGTCGTGGTTTCAATCCCGTTGTTTGGAGCGATCTCCGACGCGACACAAAGACGAAAACCATGGGTCGTCGGGTTTACGCTCATTGCGTGTGCATCCACTGTACTGATTGCAGTTCTCGGTCAGACCGGCTTGCCCCTCGTCGGGGAAGGTGTTGTGGGAACAGGTCCGTCGAGTTTGTTCAGTCCAGGCGTTGCCCTGTTCGGGGTTCTCGCCGCTTTTACCATCGCCAATTACACGTATCAGGGCGCGCAACCGTTTTACAATGCGATGCTTTCTGAGCTCGTTCCCGTAGATCACAGGGGACGTCTTTCCGGTATGGGAGCAGCCTTCGGTTACATCGGCTCCATAGTTGGGGTGCTGCTGACTTTCCCCTTTTTCACGGGATCATTACCGATCCTGGGAACGCTTCCCGATAGCGTCGTGACCTTTCTGCGAAGCGCGGTTCCATTCACCGCTCACGGCGGCCGCGTATCCACTTTCGTTCCGACAGCAATTCTTTTCCTTCTGTTCTCTCTCCCGCTGACTTTCTTTTGCCGCGATCACAACCTTGCCCGTGGGCAGAAGAACGTCCCTTGGCGTAAGGCATTTCGCGATCTCCAGCAAACATTGAGAGAGGCGAAGAGGTACCCGGGGACAATGAGATTCATCCTCACCTCGTTTCTCTACCAGGACGCAATGGGAACGATCATCGCCAACATGGCGCTCTATGCAATTTTCGCGATGGGGTTTCGAAAGGGCTCGGAAGCGACACTGTTCGTGATACTGACCATTCCCGCAGTAATTGGAAGCTATGGCATCGGTCGTCTGGTCGACCGTTTCGGACCAAAGAGAACGCTGTCCTGGGTGCTCGCTGGTTGGGTGATCCTTCTGATTGCAATGATCGTTGTGCCGACCCGAAATGCGTTCTGGATTGTCGGTGCGTGCATCGGCCTGATTTACGGCGGTGTTTCCACGGCCGAGCGACCCTTGCTGCTCAGTCTCGTGCCCGATGTCGAAGCTGGACGCTTCTTCAGTCTCATGGTGCTGTCATCGAGGGCCGCGGCTGTCGTGGGACCTTTCATCTGGGCCTTTGCGGTTGACGGCCTTACTCCTTCCATGGGAACCGGGTTCGCGTATAGGGCCGGCGTAGTGACTGTCGCGATCGGAATGAGCCTGGCGCTCCTGATGCTGCGTGGTGTTCCCGACAACTTTGTAAAGTCTGGCCGACTGAAATGATTTACTCAGTGTTACGCTGGATCGCCGGCATCGCACTACACTGGTTCTACCGCGATATCCGCATCGTTAGACCCGATCGCATTCCAACGAGCGGACCATTGCTCATTGCCGTCAATCACCAGAACGCGCTCGTGGACTCACTGATCGTAGGCTGGCTGATGCCGCAGCGCATAACCATGACGGCGAAGGCAACACTCGCTGACAATCCATTCATTTCGCTGTTTTTCAGGATGATGCACGTAGTTCCCCTGCGTCGAATGAGTGATGAGACCCGAAACAGCGGCGAGTTGCATTTCGACAGATCACGCAATATGGGAGCGTTTCGTGAAATCCTCAGTGTCCTCAATCAGAATGGTACGGTGTTGATTTTCCCCGAGGGGAAGAGTCACAACGAAACAGGACTCGAGCCATTGAAGACCGGATTGGCGCGTCTTGCTCTTCAGGCCCGAGATGAGACCGTACTGTCCGGACTCAAAATTCTCCCAGTCGGCCTCGTTTTCGAAGACAAAGGTGTGCCCGGAACGATCGTGGGAGTATACGTCGCGGAACCGATTGACCTGGATTCCTGGCCTAATAGTGATCGCGCAAATCTGACGGCTGAAATCGCCAGTCGATTGCGAGCAGTTTCTGAAGAGGCAGGATTACCGCCGGAGCGAGCCGATAGAACAAAGCCGGGGAATACTCTTCGCGAAAGAATGATTTGCTGCGCAGCGGGGTGGGGTCGATTCACGCATCAATTGCCGATAAGGATCGCCAGAAGCATTGCCATGAAGCGCAGCACCAGCGCCGACGAACCTGCCATGCTCACGATCATGTTTGGAATCGGTCTGGTGCTTCTGACCTATGCCGTTCATCTCACGATCGTAGGTGCGATCACTCACTCTTTGTGGATCGACGGAGTCTATCTCGGCGGACTGTTGGGTGGGGCGTACTGGGCAGCATTTCAGCGACATCCTCGACAGTCTCAGAGCCGCTAGAGTTTCGTCTCCAACCAGTTCTTCCCAACCCCCAGATCAACAACGAGGGGCACTGACAATTCCGCGGCGTGCTCCATCTCGTATTTCACCA
>DATHJP010000285.1:0-2241 GCA_035489695.1 Terriglobales bacterium | reverse complement strand
AAAAATCCGCCCATGGAATCGTGCACCCCAGTAAGCGGATAGGCCAGCGCGGATGCGACGCGCGAGAGAAATCGGCGCCAGGCCGGCCAACCCGGCGTTGTCCCACCAGGAATGTAGCGGCTGCCGATGACGAGATCGGCTTCGTTCGCCAATAGCGGTCGCAGTAAGGATGCGATTTCTTCGGGCGGATGGCTAAGGTCGGCATCAATCACCACAAAAACATCGGCCGATGATGCATTCGCGCCGGCGATAATGGCGCCGGCCAATCCGCGTTCAGCTCCGTCTCGTTCGATCAGGCGCACCCGATGCGCCGTAGCCAGCGCGCGAATCTTCTCACGCGTGCCGTCAATCGAGCCGTCATCGACGAAGATGATTTCGCCGAACGGAACGTTCGTTTGCTCGATCTGTTCCACCAGCGGCACGATGTTGTCCACTTCTTCTAAGGTCGGAATAATGATCGCGATTGGCATGAGGTGGAGCCGACGACGGGATTCGAACCCGTGACCTGCTGATTACGAATCAGCTGCTCTACCAGCTGAGCTACGTCGGCGCATTTGGCCTCGGAAAATAGCCGCTAATCCAATCTTGCGCGAGCCTCTTTCCAAACCGCCTATTCTCCACCAAACGTCGCGAAATGACGCCAAAAAACAGTGTCCCGATTCGTTATGCGCTATCGACTCACCAGCAAACAGATTTCAGTCGCAGGGCCGGCCGCTATCACAGCTTGTAAACTTCAACCAGACCTATTCCCGTCCCACCGCCTTGGCCGGAAAGAATGGCGGTATAGTTTCCGGCCGCGACGGTCACAACCATGGCCGACTCAAGGTCATTGGGCGGTGCAAGCCCTGTTGCCTGAATTGCCACTTGCTGCGTATTTTTCCAATTATCGTTAGTTTTTACGACCATGCCGTTCCCGTCCACCAAGGTTACTACCGGATCGGCGAGAGCACCTGAGACGCCAAATTGCGTCAGGGTCGGACCGAGGCCGCGCACTACCACCTGAGTACTGCCGCCGCTGGTGATAAAGCCGCCAATCATTACACTCTCACCAGAGCCGACGAAACCTCGAGTTGAGACATTCGTTAGCTCGGCAACAACGCCCGAACTTATATCGTACACTTCCACCAAACCAACGCCAGTGGCCCCACTCTTGCCAGAGAGGATGGCGGTATAATTCCCCGGCTGCAAGATTTGCAGGATGGCGGATTCGAGATCATTCGTCGGTGCAAGCCCTGTCGCTTGAATCTGAGCTTGCTGCGTGTCTTTCCAATTATCGTTAAACCACATCGGGTGTCCACTACCATCGAAGAGTTGCAGTGTTAGATCGGCTAATACTCCGGTGACGTTATAATTCGCGAGAGTCGGACCGAGCCCACGGATCACTACTTGTTTCGGGTCCGTTCCAGTGACGGCGAATCCGACGATAGTAACGCCCTGACCGGTTTGGACCAAGGCGCGGGTCGAGATGCTGGTGATGTTGGTCGCCGGTGGGATTGCCGGTAGGGTTTTAAGTGTGAAGTTCTGGTTCGCTCCGGTTCCCCACTTCCATACGTAGGTGCCGGGTGTTACGCCTAACTGTGCAAAAGTCTTGCCGCTGTAGGTCGCCGTGTCCGATAGAGCAGTACCGGAGACATAGCCCGTTGGAACAATGACATGAGCGTCTCCCCAAAAATCCGCGGTTATCCCGACCATGTCGCCGCTGCCACTGCTGGCAGACCTTTCATGACCGCCCCCGAAACTCGTCGGTCCAGTGGCCCCGAAGTAAAAGTTTATGCTGGAAGAAGTCGGCCCCGTGAGTATAAACGAGGCCCCCTGCGCGCTGCGCCAATGTGGGTTTATCCCGGGATTTATCGAAAACGATTGAGAAAAAGTCAGTCCGGTCAAGTCAATGGCTCCGCTTCCGGTCGCGACGACATCGGGCCCGACTTGCTGCAGCGTCACGGTGTAACCGGCTTGGGCGGGCCGGACGGATAGTAGCCAGGCGAGCACGATTGCCAGCGTGGTCGCCAGAGTGGGTTTGAAGAATTTGAGTGATTTCATCTTTGTTCCTTAGTTGATTTAGTTTTTCTCATTGCCTTTCTTGACCTCCCATCGTGAGAGGTCATTTCTGGCCGTTCACTGAGATAGTGCGTAAAATCCGGCGCGAGGTTACGCGGGAAGTTTGGAAATCGTGGAACCGCGGATGCCGCAAAGAAGGGCACTCTGACTAACAGAAGGAAACGAGGGTAGCGACGAAAACAG
>DATHJP010000284.1:0-2452 GCA_035489695.1 Terriglobales bacterium | reverse complement strand
GCTTGGCGCGCGGGTTCCATTCATTCATCGAAAATCCCTTAGGAGTTTGGATGAATGAATTCAGAAGGTTTTGGCGAAGAAAAAAGTCTGGCGGAAGAAGCAGCGTTAAAGCGGAATCGCGCGCCCGGCTTCGCCCGGCTTCTTAGCACTACCGAAAAACAGAAAACGCCTGCGCAAGAAACAGAGCGCGGGCGAGCCTCCTCGCCCGTGCCCGCGCTCCAAACAAAGACTTAACCTTAACAAAAGAGTTGTCCTCACACGAGGCAACCCGCTGCGAGTCTTAAATCGCCAGCACACGCGCGGTCAAGCATAAAAAATTGGTAGTGGCTCAGTTTGAATCAAGACTACGCGGCCTGCCTGAGCCTGGACATTGCACGAAGGGGTGATACCTCTGACCGTGCACGGCGAGACGGCTGCGAGTTTCATCCACTTTAATTATCCGAATCTTCTGCGAACAGATCGCGCATTTGATCTTCCGGTAATGCTCGTTCGGGAGTGAATGTTTCCCCATAACTACCGATCAATTTAGTAGGCACACGGATTTCCTCCAAGTCCCAAATCCGCCTTTGTGAAGTGCATACTCCTCCATTTGCCTGCCCGTGTCCGCTACTGCTTCAATGTGATTTTAAGTTCCGTCGCCGCCATATCTGCTATCCGTTTAGGGTAATCTGAACGATCCATGATCGGGTTGCGTTCTTCAGTGAGCCGCTTCTGGATTTCCAAATACTTTTTGATCAGTTCCGAGTTCGGATCGGCGAATTGCGGATACCGCTTTGTAGCCGCGGCCCAGCTGGAGTCACTCGCAGATTCGAACGCCTGGACCTGCTGTTCGATCTCAAGGTTATACTGTCGCCGTTGCGCTTCGGCCTGCCGCTGTTGTTCTTGCTGCTCTTGCTGCTGCTGCTCTTGTTGCTGTGACGCCGTCGCGCGTTCGAGTGCATTCAATAAGATTTGGGCTTTAGCCTTTGTTACCAGATTAGTGAGTTGGTTAATGCGCTGATGCATTTCTAGTCGGCGCACTTCCGCTTGGTCCCCTAGAATTGACGTAGGCCATGATTCAGCCGGTTGGGCCGGTGCCATCCCAAGCAGCGTCTCTAATCCCGCTGTGTAAGCGTTGATTTGCTCCGCCAACGGCGCGCCCTCCATGCCTGCAATTCGCGTTCCTGCTGTTCTTGAGCCGCCACGGCAAGACGCTCCGAAGCCTTTTGATGACCCTGCTCGGCAAGCTCTCGATTTATATTCTCAGTCTCCAGGCCGCGTCGGCGGGCCCCCTCGTCATGAAGTTTGGACTTGATATGGTCTGTTTCTATCTGGTGCTGAAACTCCATTTGCGACTGCGTTTCCGAGAAGTCCGTTTGAGCCATCACTACGGGTGGGATCAATAGGAGGCACCATCGGAACACGATCGTAGTTTTCATGAGGATCGTCATTTTAGGGTGCGATTCTTAGAGAACTCAAATCCAGGTAGTGTCCTAATTTCAGGAGCCAAAATAAAGACTCCAACCGCCGATCATCACTGTGAGTTGTGATGTATTTGTTGTGCTTCTGCCGTAATCGAAGCCCTGACAGCAGCATTTGGAGAATCAATCGGCGGGATTCCCAGTACAACCGTGTATTGCGCGTTCCTGCCTGCCCAAAATTGCCAGCCGTAGGCTCGATTTGCCTTTGGATGCCCGTCTAAATCGAAAACTTCTACCACACCTTCCCACACGATCTGGTCGAGGGAGCCCTCCGTAACGGGATTCGATTCAACATGAGTGGCACGGCATCCGGCGTGTCTCTCGACCGCCTTTTTGATGTTCTCGATTCGTTCGCTCACCCTTCAACCCTGTCGCTCGCTTCCTACACGAACTCTCAATTACTATCGGGTTGTGTGCTTACACTGGGGAACGCACGGAACCCTCCGCACGCTCGCCGTCAGTGTTAGAGCATTACGCCACTTTAACTTCGATAGCTTTTGATTTTGGTCTTGCCGTTGTCGGGAGGTGCACTTTCAGCACTCCGTCGCGGAAGTCCGCCGTCACTTTCGAGCCATTGGCATCTTCAGGCAGCGTGAAGCTGCGTCGGAAATTGCCATAGGATCGCTCGATGCGATGGAATTTTCTTTTGTGATCTTCCTTTTCGCTTTTGCGTTCTCCGGAAACGCAAAGGATGCCGTCTTCGACTGTCACCCTAACGTCATCCTTCTTCATTTCAGGCAAATCAGCCTTGAGCAGGTACCCGTGATCATCCTCACTGATATCAACCTCCGGTGACCAATCTGCGACCGCCAGGCTGTCGATCTCGCCACTGCCCATTCTATTCGGAATATTCGGAAATCCGCGCAAGAACGGATTGAAGCGATTTTGCGCTTCCTCCATCTCTCTAAGCTGATTCCATGTTATTAATGTATTCATATTTTATATTTTTACCTTTCTGAATTGAGTTAAAGCCATCTTGGTGCATTGCGCTC
>DATHJP010000283.1:0-10504 GCA_035489695.1 Terriglobales bacterium | reverse complement strand
CGGTTACGACCACAACTTCGTGATCAATCACAAGACCAGCGGCTTGCAACTGGCGGCGCGGGTTTACGAACCAACCAGCGGGCGGGTGATGGAAGTCTTCACCACGGAACCCGGCGTGCAATTTTATTCCGGAAATTTTCTCGATGGCACCATCATCGGGAAGCAGGGCCACGTTTATAAGCGTCGCTATGCGTTATGCCTGGAGACGCAGCATTTCCCCGATTCGCCAAATCATCCTGAATTTCCTTCAACGATCTTGACGCCAGGCCAGACACTACAGTCGCGCACGATGTACAAATTCTCTGCACGAAAATAGTCTCGAAGATAATCGCTATTCGGAATCCTTCATTTCTCGCAGACGCGCGGCGGCAGTTTCAGCAGTGATGTCGCGCTGCGGTGTTCCCAGCATTTCATATCCCACCATAAATTTGCGCACGGTCGCGGAACGCAGTAGCGGCGGATAGAAGTGCGCGTGCAGATGCCACTCCGGATGTGCCTGCCCGTCGGTTGGGCGTTGATGAAAGCCCATCGAGTACGGAAAAGAAATACCGAAGAGATGATCGTAACGGGTAGTCAGTCGTTTCAAAATGTCGGCTAGTCCATCGCGTTCTTCGCGGCTGAGATCTGTCATCGACGGCAGATGACGGCGGGAAACCACCAGAGTTTCGAACGGCCAGATCGCCCAGAAAGGCACGAGCGCGGAAAAATGCTCGTTCTCGAAAACCACACGTTGATCCAACTCTCGCTCTCTCGTCAGGTAGTCGCAAAGCAGGCATGAGTTATGTGTAGCCTGGTATGCCTGCAGTGAAAGCTGCTCCTTCGACGGTTCATTCGGGATACTGGCGCTGGCCCAAATCTGGCCGTGAGGATGCGGATTGCTCGCCCCCATCATCGCGCCGCGGTTTTCAAAAATCTGGACGTAATTGATCAACGGCAGCGCCCCCAGCTGCTCGTACTGCTCAGTCCAGACATCCACGACCCGGCGAAGCTCGTCCAGTTGCATCCGCGATACGGTCAAATCGTGTCGCGGAGAAAAGCAGACAACGCGACAAATGCCAAACTCGCTGCGCCCAATGATCAGTCCGCCATCATCGAGACTTCCCTCCGGAGTATCAGCAAGCAATGCGGGGTAATCATTGTCGAAAACCAGGGTACCGTCATACTTCGGATTCGTCGCTCCGGCAGCTCGCGTATTTCCCGGACACATGTAGCACGCGGGATCATATTTGGGCGGGATCTCGGTAGCTGCCTTTTCCACCTGGCCCAACCACGGGCGCTGAGTGCGATGCGGGGATACCAAAATCCATTCGCGTGTCAGGGGATTGAATCGCCGGTGAGGATGTTCTTTCAGATCGAAATTATCCACGTTCGTGCTCCTCAGCCGACGCGCGAGAGTTCGTCATCGTTAATGGACTGTTGTGGAGGCCTAATCATTCCTTGACCTCGCCTGCACCCTCGGCCGCGAGAGACACAAATATCTGAGGCGCATAGCCGGTGGATTTTTCGTAAGCAGCGCCAATGCGAGATTGGAATTCATTAACAGCGTCAACCCTAACCAGATTAATGGTGCACCCGCCGAATCCGCCTCCTGTCATACGCGCGCCGTAAACACCTTCTTGCTGGGCTGCCAGTGCCACCATCAAGTCGAGCTCAGCGCAACTGACTTCATAATCATCCCGCAGACTACGATGGGATTCGGCCATCAGCGTGCCAAAGGTTTTCAGATCTCTTTTCTCCAATGCGGTTGCAGCTTCGTTCACCCTGGCATCTTCAGTGATTACGTGACGGCATCTCTTGTAAATGATTTCGGGGAGGATACCGGCTCGAGCCTCGAGTTCGGCGAGGCTCACATCGCGGAGAGCACGAATGCCGGGCAGAGAGCCTGACAGTAGCCGCACTCCTTCTTCGCACTCTGCGCGTCTGGTGTTGTATTCGCTACTGGCAAGTTCGTGCTTGACCATGGTGTTGCAGACTACCAAGCTCACCTCGCGGGGAAGCGGAAGCAATCGGTACTCCAGGGATCGGCAATCCAACATCAGTGCATGGCCTGCCTGACCGCAGCCCGAAATGAACTGGTCCATGATGCCGACGCGTGCCCCGACAAATTCGTTTTCAGCACGCCGGCACAATTGCACGAGCTCAAGCCGATTGACGTCCAGTCCCGAATTTTCCAGCAATGCAAGGCCGCTTGCCACTTCGATTGCGGCAGACGAACTTAACCCTGAGCCGATAGGTACGTCGCCGCGGATCAGCAGATTGGCGCCCTGCAGATGATGGCCGGCCTGCTCCAGCATGACGGCCACTCCGGAAACGTAATCACTCCAGTGATTTCGTGGTGCCACGCCAGCCTGTAAATCGATTTCGACGCTTTCGGAGAAGTTGATGGAATGCAACAACAGTTTACGGTCATTGCGGGGAGCAATAGCGATCCAAACATAAAACTCAATGGCTGCCGGCATTACGAAGCCGTCATTGTAGTCAGTGTGCTCCCCGATGAGGTTGATACGCCCCGGGGCTCGATAAACACGCGCGCGACCGCCATAACATCTGTGGAATTTCTCCTGCAGCTCGGCTGATATGTTGGTCCCCACGTTTTTGAACTGAAGAAATAGCGACGTCCTAGTGATGGCTGCTATCTGGACGCTGCTGAGTTACCTGAGGTCGGCCGGTCTCGCCCTTTCCTGCGCCGCGGCGCCCAAGTACGACCATGATCACTCCGAATATGAGCATGACCAGTCCCCATTCCAGATTGACATTGATTCCAAGCGAACGCTCGTAAAGCGCTTTCTCGCTCACCAAGCCATACCCGGCCAGCAGCAATCCCAGCACGGTGAACAAACCACCAATCGGCAAACGGATATCGAGTCCCATTCGAAGCTCCCTCTACCAGAAAACCAGGTTGAGTAAGAGTGTCATTGCCAAAACCAGTGCCCCCAGTATTGCGGGCCGCTTGAACCAGGGCACATTTTCCTCGCTGGGGCGCGGGGTTAAAGAATGCACAAGTCCAACTAGGTCCCTTTCGTCCCGCGGCCTTGTCACAAGACTGACAAGAATCGTAACTACGAAACAAGTTGTCCACGCCCAGATAGCCGTCCAAAAATTCTGGGCCATCTCACTGGGATAGACATGCAACACCGATCCCAGCCAGCCTCCCTTAACACCTGGCACGGCGCCGGCGGAGAGGGTAAGACCATGATGCAGCGCTGCGGCTGCGGTACCTGATATCAAACCGGAGAACGCTCCGTGTCCGGTCGCGCGCTTCCAGAACATGCCCAGAAGAAACGTAGCAAAAAGCGGAGCATTGACGAACGCAAATACCAGCTGGAGCATGTCCAGAATGTTATTGAAACGAGTGGCGACATAAGCAGCCATGATGGAGAGCGCAATGCCAAACACCGTCGCTAGTCTTCCCATGAAAAGATAATGGGCGTCGCTGGCATTCGGTCTTATATAAGATTGATAAATGTCATAGGTCCAGACGGTGTTGAATGCCGTGACGTTGCCGGCCATGCCCGACATGAAGCTGGCCAATAGCGCGGTAAGACCGAGACCAAGAATCCCTGTCGGAAAATAGTGCAACAGCATGTTGGGAATGGCCAGGTCGTAATCGAGAACAGGTTTCCCGTTCTTGTCGAGTTTGGGCTGGCCGGTCTCGTCCATCTTAGCGGGGATCAGTCCTTCGCCGGTTGACGGAACTAATTGCACCGCTGCGGTTGACGCAACCGGCGGAAGTTGTGTCGGCAGAGCGATGGCGATCAGTCCGGGCAGGATTACCAGGAAGGGAAAAAACATCTTGGGAATGGCAGCGATCAGCGGAGTACGCCGAGCGGCGCTCATGGAATCCGCTGCCATCGCGCGCTGCACTACCAGAAAGTCAGTGCACCAGTAACCGAAAGAGAGGACGAATCCAAGTCCCATCACTAACCCGAACCATTCCACACCCAAGGGGTTAGTGTTCGGATTGGTCATGCCTGCCCAGGAATGGGTGTAAGTGCGCGGGAGTTTCTCCGTGAGCCCGTGCCAGCCTCCGACATTTTTCAAGCCCAACCAGACCAGTGGCAGAAAGCCAGCGACGATGAGGAAGAACTGCAGAACCTCGTTGTAAATCGCGCTCGAAAGGCCTCCCAGGAGGATGTACGCCAGCACCACCAGCGCCGAAAAGAGGATGCTCACATCAAAAATCCATTGCGACGAAATCGACATGCGCTGGAAAGGAACGTCAAGAATATGCAGGGTCTGAATCAACCTCGCCATGGCATACATCGAAATGCCGGAAGAAAACACGGTCATGATGGCGAAGGAGATGGCATTCAGTCCGCGTGTTTTTTCATCAAAACGCAGACGAAGGTATTCCGGCACAGAGCGGGCCCGAGAGCCGTAGTAGAACGGCATCATGAAAATACCGACAAAGACCATGGCGGGAATGGCGCCGATCCAATAGAAATGGCTGGTGGCAATGCCGTACTTCGCTCCAGAAGCGGCCATCCCAATCACTTCCTGAGCGCCCAGATTGGCCGAAATAAATGCCAGTCCACATACCCAGGCGGGAATTGCACGGCCTGCCAGGAAAAAATCCGTGCTGGTTTTCACTTTGCGCTTGAGCAGAAACCCAATGCCCAGCACAAAAACGAAGTACACCAGCATGATGATCCAATCGATCGCAGTGAGGTTCATGGATCAGGCCTCTAATTGAGATTCGGAGGTCCGGCTATTTGCAAAGTGACAACGGAAAGCATAGCGATTATAGTCACGCGCGTAGGCTTCGGCGTCGCTGTGTCCGCGTACCCAGTCACCCCAATTTTCATTTCCGATTTCCCAATACTTCACGTGGAAGGGATCTGGATGCCCGTTGGCCGCGCGCATGGCCCCGTACTTCGAGGTCGCTGGCCCGTTGACGTACTCCACCCAGGCCGCTGCTTCCTCCACGGTTGCGCCACGGCCTTCAACATTCACCGTGATCGACTGGTCGCTCCCCAGATTCTGACAGAGGCGCATAAACTCAGTGATAGTCCTGAGCGACATTTCCTCCCGGCCAGCGGATGAACCTGCTTTTCGCTCACGCTGGTCTGTTGCACGGCGCTTTCGGTTTGGATCATGGGCGCCTCAGTGGTCACCGTAGTGATTTCACCGTTCCAACATGCGCTGTACCCCTGGCGCGCGTGTGGGGTGAGGCATGAAAGCTGGTACCTTTCCATCCGTGTTGCTTCTGCTTGGAATCTCGGCTATTGCATCGTTCGGCCAGAGCGATCGTGGAACCAGGCCAAATGAAATGGTACAACCTGTAATCGTTTACACTTTTGTGTTATTTCGCACAAAAGAGCAACCGCTATGAATGAAGATCAACCACCAAGTATGCGACGCTTTGACGTCACTGTTGCGGGCGAACTAAACCTGGATCTGATTCTCTACGGCCTGCCGGAGGAGCCTCCTGGCGACCGCGAACTCCTTGCCAGCGGGATGATGCTCACACTCGGCAGCTCGTCCGCGATTGTGGCGCACAATCTTGCGGTGTTGGGAAATCGGGTCGGATTCATTTCGCGTATCGGGGATGATCAATTAGGTCAAATCGCTCTTGATCGTCTGGCCGCCGGTGGAGTGGATATCTCCAAGGTTCGTCGTGTCACTGGTTCTACGAAGACCGGGCTGACAGTTATTTTGCAACGCGACGGCTGGCGCAACATGCTGACTTACGCCGGCACCATCTTTGAATTGACTCTCGATGATTTGGACTTCGATTATCTTGCCTCGTCCCGGCACTTTCATCTTTCTTCTTTCTACTTGCAGCGCGGACTCCGGCCGCAGATTCCTGAACTGTTTCGAAAACTTAAAGGAGCAGGTCTCACGATTTCACTCGACACCAATGATGATCCCGACGATGGCTGGGAGGGAGGTCTTCGCGATGCCTTGCGCTACGTTGATGTCTTGCTCCCAAACGAGAGGGAGGCGCGACGGATCGCACGCACTGACAACCTTGATACCGCAATCGCTTTACTTGCGGAAACGGTTCCACTGGTGGTGATAAAGCTCGGTGAGCGAGGAGCCATGGCACAGCGCGGTTCTGAGCGCTTCTTCAGCCCCCCGGTAAAAGTGGAGCTTGTCGACGCCGTTGGGGCCGGCGACAGCTTCGATGCGGGATTTTTACATCAGTTCCTGCGCGGCGGAGACCTAGAAACCTGCCTCGCGAATGGCAATCTGGCCGGCGCTCTCTCCACCACGCGAGCCGGAGGAACCGAAGCCTTTCGTGATCCCGAGCACCGCAAACGGTTCTTCGAAACTCACAAATCGGCAATGAAGTGACGCGGCCGGAGCCGCGATCACCGCGCTATTGGCTTACTTCCAGCAGCAAGTGATCCTTGAACTCGGTTTTCAATCTCGGGACTTTGGCGGCGCTGGCTTCCACCGAGCCAAGGTCTCTTCCATCGGTGTAATCGACGACGCGGTACGCGCCATTTTTCAAGCCTCGTAACTCAACTTCACCTTTCCACGACGAAGCGGATGGCGCGAAGAATGCGTAGTACATCTTGCCATCCTTTTCGATTGCATAGCCCTCGGGCACATCGTATCCGTAGACATATAAGTTGCGGAATGTGCCCTTCGAGAGCATTTTCTGGTTATAGATTCCGATCCATTTTTTCCAATGTGCGTCCTTCTGCTCGGTTAGCAGCACATTTTTAAACTTCGGTCCTGGATCTGGCCACACGAATTTGGTACCCACCACCGCGCCGGTGCCAATCGTGGAAGCAAAGTCATTACCGGACTCAACATAGTTGCCCTTTGCTGATCTGGTCATGGCGGACAACTCCACGTGATCGCCATACACGGCAGCTTCCGGACCGAGCAGCGCTTTATACATTTTGACCCGGCGCCGCACTTGCACTGCGCCCACCGGATCAGCCGTCACTGCTTGATCCATGTAAGGCAACCA
This sequence comes from Terriglobales bacterium, assembly GCA_035489695.1. GTDB lineage: Bacteria > Acidobacteriota > Terriglobia > Terriglobales > Acidobacteriaceae > 40CM-3-55-5. The sequence goes on along the minus strand of DATHJP010000283.1, from coordinate 3,579 downwards.
CGCCAGCGAGGGAGGAGTTCCACAGGGACAACTTTGCGTGACACTTTCCGGCTTAATGGCGCGGGTGGTCTGGAAAATTGTCTTGTAAACCTCACCCATGGCATTGACGGAATCCTGCGGTGACTTATGGTGATGCGCCGGGTTGTAGCAAGCCGGGACGGAAAAAATATTGTCCAATTTGCTTCCATCAAATCCCCAATCGCGGATGAATTTCTCAGTCAGTTTCTTGTAGTAGCTCTGCACCTCGGGGACTGCAGGACAGAGCGCTGCCAAGTCTCTCGCGATCCGTCCATGCTTGCCCTCTTTATCAAGAATGAGCCAATCAGGATGCTCTTGAACAACTTTTGAAACGATATATTTATGCGATTCCCATTTACCCTGACCGTCTTCCACCCCTAACGGCAGCCACCACAGTTGGACGAGTTCGCCCTCCTTGTGAAAGTCCTCAACCATTTTCTGAATGGAGTTGCCGGGGAAAGTATCCCTACGCGGATTCCAATCGCCGTAGGTGTCGAACCACCTGTCATCGAGAGTCGCCCACTTGATGTTGAACTCTTTCAACTTTGGTATGGTGCCGGTCATCTGTGCGGGAGTGACATTAAACTCGTATCCCCATCCGCACCAGCTGACGTTGTAGGCCTCGTTCGAGGGCTTCGGGAGATTCCAACCTTCCTTGGCGAGCACGCTCGACCATAGACGGAGAGGCTCGTAATAATCTCCGGAGTACACAGCCAAGAAACTGCGGGGAGTGGAGTACACCTCGCCCGGCTTCAAAACAGTGTTGGCCGGAATCGTTACTGACGTCGCTATGCGGCCATCGTCTTCCGTCTTCACGGGAATCGAGACGCTCAGCGGCAGGGTCTCAACATGGCCGATCGCTTCTCCCACGGTAGCGGTCCAAAAAGCTACGACTGGTATGCCTCCGCCGTAGCCTCCCTTGATCATTTCGCCCATGACGTTGGGCTGGGAGAATCCCCGTCGGAGTTTGATCACGTCATCCTTGCCCCACTCGTAACTGGAGCCGTGAAAAGACCACATGTCGTAGGGCTGAATTTTTGCCACCCCATGACTTGGTTGTACGTTGCTTAAGGCTGCGTTCAGCCGTCGCGACTGCGCGACCGCCTGGTCGATCTTGAAATCAGATTGTCCGGTGTTGCGGTACTCCATCGCGGCTAAAACCATATTAGGAAAATCGTCGTAGGCTTCGACTGTGAGTGTTTGTTGGATTCCGCTGGAGGCGCTGTCCAGCGGTTGCGCCTGAATTTCAACGTGCTTGCCCCGTCCCAACTTGCCTTCGGACTCGCGAACTTTGGCTTGTCCGAAGTCAAGCTTGAACTGGATATCTTTTCCCGCCGCGACGACATAATCACTGCCGCGCGCGTCTGAAGATGGCTCATCCAGGGTCAGTTTCTTGCCGTCTTTGAGCAGAAAACCCTGCACGTAACCTGAGGGCAGGACGTGAAACTCAGCCGTCGAAGTTTCCACTACCAGCGGCCCACCGTCGTTGAAGGTCACCTTGATCTCTGAAGGACGCGACGGCGCTGAAGTTGATCGCGATTCGTGCCGCGAACAAGCAACCGTCAATAGCAGGATTGGCATAAACACGGAGCACGCAAAAAAAGTTGATCGGATCGACATTACCTCGTCTCCTTCAGCGCAGACAATCCTTTGAACTGGTGGAACATCCGTTCCGCATTCAGGTGATATATCTTCTCGAGCACGGGATCGGGTAGATTCAGTCCGTAGATTTCCCAGCGCCCCTGTCCTGGTGAGCCCCAGTAGTCGAAATACTCGTCGGCGGTTTCGAGCCAACGGAAATGATTGCGATACATCGCTTCTTCTGGCCCGTTGTCGGTCCCAAACATGATGCGGTCCTGATATTTCAGGAACAACTCGCGCGTGCGTCGGGGTTGGCGTCCCAGTTCAGCTTCACGCGCGCCGAATTCGACCATCACGTTGGGATACTTGTCCAGCATGCCGGCCACCCAATCGAGATTTTCCGGCCAGCCCATGTGAAGAGATACGAAAGTCGTGTGAGGATGCCGGGCGAAGACGCGATTACGCGCATCCAGCAACTGTTCCATGGACGGAAACTGCGGACCATAGAAACTCCAGTCGGGATGTTCGATCAGTTCCTCATAACGTTCGTTCGTGGCGTCGATGGGATGAAAGAAAGCTTCCGGATCAGCAGTATGAATTGATACCGGAATCCCCAGCCGCCCACATTCTTCCCAAACAGGATCGAGACGAGGGTCGTCCACAGCAATAAACTTGCCGGACTTGTCACGCACGCCCAATCCAAGATCTTTCAGAAGTTTCAGACCTCGCGCGCCCCGGCCCACCGCATCGCGGAGCTGCTGCACCATCTCTGAACTGAAGTCGGGATCGTCAATCTTGCTCCAGTCAATTTGTGTGAAGACGATGAAGCGTCCAGGATAGGGCTTTACCATCTCATCCATGACTTTCTGCAGCTTGTTGCCCCACATCCCGGTCAGAATAACGACTGTCCTGACGTTGGTTTTATCCATGACTTCCACTACGCGCTGTGGCGGGATGTGATCTTCGATGCCCTGCGCGTCGTTGACGTGATTATGCACGTCGATAACGTAGTACTTCGCCCGATCCACACTATGACTAGCAGCGTGCAGCATGGAAGTCGGTTTGAAATCTTTGAGCAGTAAAGTCTTTTTCTTTTCAGCATCGGCGGCCGACTTATAGCCAATTTGCTCCTGCGGCGGGGCTGAGGCGGGCGCCTCCGGTTTGCTCGTCTGAGCGACCGCGCCGGTGGCAACCAGGCACAGGACGATGAATTGAGATATCCCAGCAAGCTTTCGTTTTCTTTCCATTTCCACCGCTTTCTGAAGACGCCTCAAACTCGCTTCCCTGAACTCCCTACACTGCCACGCCTAATGTACTCCGAAGCCGCCAAAGGCTTATCAGGACGGCTGTTTCAGCGAGTAACGCGGCTTTATCGATCAGTCCCGCCTACCGCTGGCCTGTTTCGACATTTCTTGACGATGACGTTGACCAAGCAGTCACCAGCTAAGCTTTGCTTGACAACGCCATCATATCGAAAGTAAAAGTAAGAATTCGAAGTATACCCGAAACCTGGCATTTTCCTGCAAAAGCATTTTAAGGAGGTCGTATGAGCACACGTCTCTTCTTTTTCGCAGCCGCAACAAGTTTAGTGCTCGTGATTTTTCTCGCTGCCGCCGCCCTTGGACAGGGAACATACCAGGCGCAAATTCGTGGAGTGATTTCAGACCCGACCGGCGCCGTTGTGGGCAACGCAACTGTGACCATCACCGAGAACGGAACTAACCTGTCTTCGACTGCCAAAACCGGCTCCGATGGTTACTACATTCTGCGCGGACTCCGGCCCTCCACCTACAGCGTGAAAGCGGAAGCTCCCGGCTTTCAGACTTTGGAAAAGCAGAATGTCGTCCTCGCGGTGGACCAGCAGACCACCCTCGATTTTGCCCTGAAGCCTGCAGGCGTGAACACACAGATCCAAGTCGAAGCCGCGGCACCCTTGCTCGATACCGAAAGCGCGTCGCTGGGCACTGACGTCACCAATGA